>NZ_JBFTLQ010000036.1:0-70874 GCF_056396525.1 Cupriavidus sp. 05T41 | reverse complement strand
CTGTTCGCGCTGGCCGGCGCGACGGGAGAGGTGGCGGCGCCGCTGGCCGGCCGCCTCGCCGACCGCGGCCATGGCCACGCCGGCACCCGCGCGGCGCAACTGGCGGTGCTGGCCGCGCTGCTGCTGGCGGGTGCCGCCGGCGGTGGCTGGTTCGGCTTCGATGCCGGCAGCCATGCMGTCGCCGCCATCGGCATGCTGGTGATTGCCGCCATGGTGCTGGACGCCGGCGTGACCGCCGACCAGACCTTCGGCCGCCGCGAGATCAATCTGCTGGACGCGTCCGCGCGCGGGCGCCTCAACGGCCTGTTCGTCGGGATTTTCTTCGTGGGCGGGGCAAGCGGCGCGCTGGCGGCCGGCGCCGCCTGGGCCGCGGGGGGCTGGAGCGCGGTGTGCCTGGCCGCCATCGGCTTTGCCGTGCTCAACCTGCTGGCCCACGCCGCGCTGACCCGCGGGCTGGCCGACGCTAGCGCGTGGCGCTGAGCAGTTGCTCGATCTTGCCGACGAATTCCCTGTCGTCGGGCTTGGTCATGCTGTTGAAGCTGGCCACCACCTGGCCGTTGCGGTCGATCAGGTATTTGTAGAAATTCCACTTCGGCGTGGTGCCGGACTGCCTGGCCAGCAGCGCGTACATGGSATTGACCTCGCTGCCGCGCACGTGCGACTTGCCCAGCATCGGGAATTTCACGCCGTAGGTGTTGTAGCAGAAGTCCGCGATCTCCTTGGCGGAGCCGGGCTCCTGCGAGAAATCGTTGGAGGGGAAGCCCAGCACCACCAGGCCGCGCTCGCGGTACTTCGCGTAGAGCGCCTMCAGCCCTTCGTATTGCGGGGTGAAGCCGCAGTAGCTGGCGGTGTTGACCACCACCACCACCTTGCCGGCGTACTGGCAGAGATTCTGCGGCGCTTCGTCCTGCAGGCGCGGGAACTTGAAATTGAGCGAAGCCGGGCAGGCGCCCGCCGGCTGGGTTGCGGCCGCGGGCGCATCGGCAGCGCGCGCGGGGCGCGGGCTCACGACGGCCGCGGCGGCGGCCAGGGCCAGCGCGCCGGACACGGCGGTGAATCGCAGGGCGCGCTGGCGCTGGGCGGAAGAACGGCGCATGGAGGACACTCCGGAGTGGGTTGTCCGTAGTTTACGCCGTCGGCAACGGAATGGATGCGCAGGCCCGGAGCGGCGGCTGCGCGGATAGCACTTTTTACTCCATCGCCAGCGTGGCCGCGTGCTCGGTCACGCTGCTGCGCAGTTCCACGTCCGGCATGCGCCGCACGATGACCAGCGCCAGCAGCGCGGCCAGCGTGCCCACCGCAAAGATCAGCCGGAAGCCGGACTCGACACCGTCCGTCAGCATGCCGCGCACGGCGGGCGACAGGCGGGCCAGCGCCTCGCTGCCATGCCGCAGCGCGCCAAGGTCCAGCGCCTGCGTCACGCCGGATGCGTGCAGCGCGTTGTGGAACGAAAGCGTCAGCAGGGTGCCCGCCAGCGCGCCGCCAAAGGCGCTGCCCAGCGAGCGCAGCACCAGCAGCGCGCCGGTGCCGGCGCCGGTATCGCGGCGTTCCAGCACGTTCTGCACGGTCATCAGCGTGCCGACCATGGCCATGCCCAGGCCCACGCCGGCCACCATCATCGCCAGCAGCACCATCGCCAGCGGCGTGGCGGGCGAGACCGCCACCAGTCCCAGCAGGCCCAGCGCCGCCGCGATATAGCCGCCGGTCAGGATGCCGCGCATGCGGCCCAGGCGCGGCGCCAGCGCGGCCACGATAAAGTTGCCGCCCACCGTGGCAAGCAGGAAGGGCACCACCAGCAGGCCCGACTGCGAGGCATCGGCGCCGCGCACCAGCTGGAAATGCAGCGGCAGCGCAAAGATGCACAGGAAGATATTGAGCGCCGCCATGGCGGAAGCCGCCACGCCCAGCACATAGGCCCGGTTGCCGAACAGGCGCGGCGGCAGCATCGGATCCGCCGCGCGGCGCTCTTGCCACACCAGCCCGGCCAGCGCGGCCGCCACCAGCAGCGCCAGCCCGGCTATCTGCGGCGATATCCAGTCATAGACGTCGCCGCCCCAGCTCATCGCCAGCAGGAAGGCCACGATGGATACCGTCAGCAGCAGCGCGCCACCCCAGTCCACCCGCGCCGACCCGCCGCGCGCCTGCAGCTGGCTCAGGCCCCGGTGGCACATGAACATCGCCAGCACGCCGAGCGGTACATTGATCCAGAACAGCCAGCGCCAGGACAAGTGATCCGAGGTCCAGCCGCCCACCAGCGGCCCGGCGATCGACGCCACCGCCCACACCGTGGCCAGGTAGCCCTGGTAGCGTCCGCGCTGGCGCGGCGCCACCACATCCGCGATCGCCGCCTGCGCCAGCGACATCAGGCCGCCGCCGCCGATGCCCTGCAAGGCGCGGAACAGGATCAGCTGCTCCAGCGAAGCCGCCATCGCGCAGGCCACCGAAGCCAGGATAAAGAGCCCGATCGCCAGCATCAGCAGGCGCCGCCGGCCGTAGTTGTCGGACAGCTTGCCGTAGAGCGGCGTGGACACCGTAGACGTGATCAGGTACGCGGTGACGATCCACGACAAATGCCCGAAGCCGTTCAGGTCACTGGCGATGGCCGGCACCGCCGGAATCACCACGGTCTGGTCGAGCGCGGCCAGCAGGATGCACAGGATGATTCCGCCGATGACGCGCATGATGTCCTGATGGCTCAGGGCGGGGGTGGCGGTCGCAGAAGCGGATGCAGATGAAGAAGCGGAAGCGGACATCGGGAGCGGCGGGGGCACGTAGGCTTGAGCGGCCAACGTTKCACCAAACGACAGGCAACTCACGCGATTTGCCAGCGTACAGCGGGAAACATGACCACAAAATCGGATACAACTGAGATTTTTGCGTACCCGGTGCTGCGCGCTGGATGAAGAAGGCCGMAAGCAAGATCCGGCCGCCCTGCACGGCCCGGGGCTGGCCGAATTCAGTGAACGCATAATTATATGCGGATACTGAATATCGAGTGCGCCGCTAAGTCGGAATTTGAGCCAGGAAAAGCGGGAAGTAGGCGGTCGCGGCGGCTCGTTATGGAACGATAAATGCCGGTTGGCCGGAATTGGAGGGTTTTTCGCGCATGAACGCGGCGTACTCACTTCAGCGTGGCGCCGATGCGTGGCCGCTCCGGATGTGGCCTCGGGCGGACGGGTCCGGGCGGTTCAGCCGGCGGCGACCGCTTCGCAGCGGCCGCCCGGCTGAACAGGAAGGCGCCGGCCTATGGATGCACGCTTCCGGAGATGTAGTGCTCGAGCTGCTCGATGATGAATTTCTGCTCGGAGATGATGTCCTTCACCAGGTCGCCGATGGACAGCATGCCCACCAGGTGGCTGCCGTCCATGACCGGCAGGTGACGCATGCGATGCTGGGTCATCAGCGCCATGCATTCGTCGGTGCTCTGGTCGGCGCGCACATAGATCACGGCCGACGTCATGATGTCCCGCACAAAGGTTTCGCGCGACGTACGCTGCATCAGGATCACCTTCCGCGCATAGTCACGTTCGCTGAGAATGCCAACGATATCGCCACGCTCTATCACCAGCAGCGCGCCGATGYCTTTCTCCGCCATCAGCTGCAGCGCAGCATAAACAGTGGCGTTGGGAGCAATGCTGAAGATAGCCTGGGTCGGCTTTGATTCCAGAACCTGACGTGCAGATTTCATCACCCACTCCTTGTTCCGTCCGAAGGATTTGCAACTCCGCCCGCGCGCTGGCGGGAGTGTTCGGCCGGGCGCTGGTGCACCGCGGCGTCTCGCCTTCAGATTAGCACTAGCGGCGCGCGGCTTACAGGGTGACGCACACGAATCTTTGTAAAAACTATGCAGACCAGAATGTGGTCTCGTGAGGCACGGGCACGGCCGCGCCCGCTACGGCGCATCACCCAGCGCAAGCAGGCAAAGCCGCTCCATCTGGGCTGCCCACGCGGTCTGCGCGGGCGCGCATGCACCCAGGAGCAGGCGATAACGGCGCGCTCCCCAGAGCGCCTGCAGCAGGCTTTGCACGGTGGCGGCATCCGGCTGGCGCGGCAGGTCCTGGCACGCCGCCAGCGCGCGCAGCCATGCCGCGTTCAACTCGTCGAACACGCGGCGATGGTGCTTGGGCTCGGCGATGCGCGCCTCGAGCATCAGCATCTCGTGGTCGAAGGCATCCGGCACGGCATCGTCCGCGCCACACGTCAGGCGCGCCAGCCGGGCCACCCGCGCGCGCCAGTCCAGCCCCGGCGCGCTGGCTGCCTCCGCGTCGATGCGGGCCAGCAGCAGCTCGATGGTGTGCCGCACAAAGCCGGACAGCAGGGCCTCCTTGTTGGGGAAATACTCGTACAGCGTGCCGACCGAACAGCCCGCCTCCAGCGCCACCGCGCGCGTGGTCACGCCATCCCAGCCGCGCGCGCGCCATATCCGAACAAAAGCCTCGTAAATGGCATTCACGGTAAAGCGCGCACGCTGCTGGGACGGGCGTTTCAGCGGCCGGGCGGGCGCCTGCGCCGGGCCGGGTGCCGCATCCGCGTTTCCGAACCCGGCCGCCGGCTTGCGGCGATACATTGATGTCATCGGCCTCGAAGGAACAAGAAAGGAGACAAGATGCAAGACAACACGGACCAGGCGCTCAAGGTGACCCGCCTGCTGACACGCAAGGATGCCCTAAACGAAAGCCGCCTGGAAGCGCGGCAGGAAAGCGCCGCCGCCGCGCCGGGCGAAGTGCTGCTGAAGATCGACCGCTTCGCGCTCACCACCAACAACATCACCTACGCCGCCTTCGGCGAGGCCATGAACTACTGGCAGTTCTTCCCGACCGGACAGCAGGACTGGGGCCACATGCCGGTCTGGGGCTTCGCGGATGTGGTGGACTCGCAAGTGCCGGGCGTGGCGGCCGGCKAGCGCTTCTACGGMTACTTTCCCATCGCCAGCCATATCCGCATGCAGCCCGAGCGCGTCACCGCGCGCGGCTTCTACGATGCCAGCGAACACCGCAGGACGCTGACCTCCGCGTACAACCAGTACACCCGCGTGAGCAACGACGCCGCCTACGCGCCCGAACTGGAAAACCACCAGATGCTGTACCGGCCGCTGTTCATCACATCCTTCATGCTGGCGGACTTCCTCGAGGACAACCGCTTCTTCGGCGCCACGCGGCTGGTGGTATCCAGCGCCTCCAGCAAGACCGCCTACGGTACCGCCTTCTGCCTGCGCGATATCCCCGGCATCTCGCTGGCGGCGATCACCTCCGGGCGCAACCGCGCCTTCGTCGAGGGGCTCGGCTGCTACCGGGAGGTGGTCGGCTACGACGCGCTGGAAACATTGCCGGCCGACGCGCCGACGCTCTACGTGGATTTCTCCGGCGACGAGGCATTGCGCGCACGCGTGCACMGTCACTTCGGCAGCGCGCTGGCCTACGACTGCTTCGCCGGCTCCGCGCAGAACACCGGCTTCCTGCGCGATACCGGGCTGCCCGGCCCCAAACCCGAGTTCTACTTCGCGCCGGTGCAGATCCGCAAGCGCAATGCCGAGTGGGGACCCGAAGGCGTGAACCAGCGCTTCAACGCCGCGCAGCGCAAGTTCATCGACCACGTGAAGGCACCGGCGAACGGCTGGCTGACGCTGGTCGAGGAGCAGGGCTTCGGCGCCGCGCAGGAGAGGATCGCGAGCCTGGTGGCGGGGGCCAGCGAGCCGCGGGCGGGGTATGTGGTGCGGCTGGCTTGATGCCGGGCTTGATGCCGGGCTGATGCCGGGCTGATGCTGGCTTGATGCCGGTTGACGGACCGTGCGCGCCGGGCCAGGCCTGCCGGCCTGGTTTATCGCGCGCGCCCTTGTCCTTACTCGGCGCTCTGCAGATAACGCTGCCGCGCCTCTTCTTCGAGGCGCACGTCTTCCACTTCCTGCAGCACGGCTTCCACGTCTACCGGACTGTCATCGATCGCCACGCGCCCGGTCAGCTTGATGCCCGGATGCAGCAAGCCGGCCTGGTAGAGCGCCCAKATCTCCTTGCCGTATTGCGTGTCGCCGAGCGCCGGCGCGAACTGGCTGAAATAGAACGCGAGGTTGTCCACGTCGCGCTCCAGCATCACGCTGGCATCGTTGTTGCCGGCGGCGTCCACCGCCTGCGGCAGGTCGATGATGACCGGGCCCTCGGCATCCACCAGGATATTGAATTCGGACAGGTCGCCGTGCACCACGCCGGCGCACAACATGCGCACCACCTGCTCGATCAGCGCGGCGTGGAACGCCAGCGCCATGTCTTCGCTCAGCGCCACGTCGTTCAGCCGCGGCGCGGCGTTGCCGCCGGCATCCACCACCAGCTCCATCAGCAGCACGCCCTCGAAGCACAGGTGCGGCTTCGGCACGCGCACGCCGGCGGCGGCGAGCCGGTACAGCGCGTCGACTTCGGCGTTGTGCCAGGCCTCCTCGGCTACCTTGCGCCCATAGCGCGTGCCCTTTTCCATCGCGCGCGCCTGGCGGCTGTTMTTGACCTTGCGCCCTTCCTGGTAGGTCGCGGCCTGGCGGAAGCTGCGCTGCGCGGCGTCCTTGTAGACCTTGGCGCAACGGATCTCCTGGCCGCAGCGCACCACGTAGACGGTGGCTTCCTTGCCGCTCATCAACTGGCGCACCACCTCGTCGATGAGGCCGTCCTCGACCAGCGGCTGCAGCCGCTTCGGGGTCTTCATCGGGACGGGCCTCGCTGGCCGGGCGGGCCGTCGGCGTGCAGCGCGCAGCGCAATGCCGGCGCCGCGCTCAATCGGTCAGCATGCGCACTTTCACGCGCTTGCCCTTGACCTTCCCGTCGTTCAGCTTGCGCATCGCCTCGCGGCCGATGCTGCGCTCGACCGCAACGTAGGTGGACATCTCCATCACGTTGATCTTGCCGATCTGTTCCTTGGTGTAGCCAGCGTCGCCGGTGAGCGCGCCGAGGATGTCGCCGGGGCGCATCTTCTCCTTGCGCCCGCCGAGGATCTGCAGCGTGACCATGGGCGGCAGCAGGCGCTCGTTGCTGGCCGGCGTGAGCGCGGACAGCGGCTGCCATTCCATCTCGATGCTGAGCTGCTGTTCGATATTGCCCACGCGGCCCATCTCGTTCATGCTCGCCAGGCTCAGCGCCATGCCGTCCTGGTCGGCGCGTCCGGTGCGGCCGATGCGGTGCACGTAGACTTCGGGATCGGGCGTGACGTCGACATTGATCACTGCTTCGAGCTGGGCGATGTCGAGGCCGCGCGCGGCCACGTCGGTGGCGACCAGCACCGAGCAGCTGCGGTTGGCGAACTGCACCAGCACCTGGTCGCGCTCGCGCTGTTCCAGCTCGCCGTGCAGCGCCAGCGCTTCGAAGCCCTGCGCGCGCAGCAGCTCCACCAGGTCGCGGCAGCGCGCCTTGGTGTTGCAGAAGGCCAGCGTGCTGACCGGGCGATAGTGATTGAGCAGCAGCGCCACCGCGTTGAGGCGCTCGCTGTCGTCCACCTCGTAGAAGCGCTGGCGGATCTTGCTGTCGTCGTGCTGCTCCTTGAGCTTKATCTCGTGCGGCTTGCGCAGGAACTGCTGGCTGAGCCTGGCGATGCCTTCGGGATAGGTGGCCGAGAACAGCAGCGTCTGGCGCTCCTTGGGGCACTGGCGCGCCACGTGCGCGATGTCGTCGAAGAAGCCCATGTCGAGCATGCGGTCGGCTTCGTCGAGCACCAGCGTGTTGAGCGCGCCCAGCTGCAGCGTGCMACGCTCCAGGTGATCCATGATGCGGCCCGGGGTGCCCACGGCGATATGTGCGCCATGCGCCAGGCTGTCGACCTGCGGGCGCATCGGCGAGCCGCCGCACAGCGTCAGGATCTTGATGTTCTCCTCGGCGCGCGCCAGGCGGCGGATCTCCTGCGTGACCTGGTCGGCCAGCTCGCGCGTGGGGCACAGCACCAGTGCCTGCACGTCGAAGCGGCGCGCGTCGAGCCGGTTGAGCAGCGCCAGCGCGAAGGCGGCGGTCTTGCCGCTGCCCGTCTTGGCCTGCGCGATCAKGTCCTGGCCGGCCAGCGCGACCGGCAGGCTGGCAGCCTGGATCGGGGTCATGGTCTGGTAGCCAAGTTGCTCAAGCGTCGCCAGCGTGGCAGGCGAGAGAGGCAAGCGGGAGAAAGAGGCGCCGGCAGCGGCGGACGGCGCGGCCGCTGCGGAAGAGTTGGGGCTTGAGTTCATGCCGGATTATAGCGGGCTGGCGCCCTCCCTCATGTGACCTAGCCGCCGGCCTTGCCTGCAGCCTTCGTGGCGGGCTTCGTGGCAGGCTTCGTGGTGGCCTTCGCGGTGGGCTTCGTGCCGGCCTTCGCATCCGCCTTGCCGCCTTCATCCCACGGCGGTGGCGCCCACCCCAGGCGGGCCAGCAGCGCACCGGCCGCCGCGGGGGCCCGTTCCTTGGCGCCATTGATAAAGAAGACAAAGACCTCGCGCTTGCGCTTGGCCGGCGCCGTCTCCTCCACGCGCGGCAGGTCGTCGGGCATGCCGCCCGCCGCCCAGGCCGCCACGCGCCCGGCCCACGCATCGAGCGCGCCGGGCGCGTAGCCGGTCTCGAGCGTCTCGCTGCTGCACATCAGCCGCGCGTAGACGAAATCGGCGGTCAGGTCGGCGAACGAGGGAAACTTGCCGGCGTCCGTAAACACGGTGGCTGCCTTGTATTTGCGCGCCAGCCTGAGATAGTCCGGCGCCATGAAGCTTTCATGCCGCACCTCKAGCACGTGGCGCAGCTTGCGCCCCTCCACCGCATCCGGCAGCAACGCGAGGAAGGCCTCGAAATCCCCGGCGTCGAACTGCTTGGTCGGCGCGAACTGCCACACGACGGGCCMGAGCTTGTCGCCCAGCTCCGCGATGCCRCTGTCGAGGAAGCGCTCGATGGACTCGCCGGCTTCCGCCAGCACGCGGCGGTTGGTGGCGAACCGCGACGCCTTGACCGAGAACACGAAACCGTCGGGCGTCTCGTCGCGCCATTTGGCGAACGACGTGCGCTTCTGCGTGCCGTGGTACGTGCTGTTGATCTCGATGGCGGTGAGGTGGCGGCTGGCGTACGCAAGCTCGCGGCTCTGCACCAGCTTCGCCGGATAGAAGTTGTCGCGCCACGGCGCGAAGTTCCAGCCACCGATGCCGACCCGGGCGAGGCCGTCCGTATTCCTTTTCTTTGCGCTTGCTTCCGCCATGCGTGGGCATCCTTGTGAGGAAAGGCAATCAAGAAGAACGAATCAGGGGCAGCAATCAGAAAAACCGCAGGCAATGCACCGGCGGCAGATGCGCCGTCAACAGCTTCCAGCGATCGCCGCCATTCTCCGACAGCCACAGGTTGCCGGTGGTGGAACCCATAGCCAGGCGCTCGCCGCCGGCGTCCACCGCCAGGCCGTGCCGGTCCACCATGTCGTAGACCGGCGCCTCGGGCAGGCCATCGTCGCAGGCCTCGAAACTGCGCCCGCCGTCGCGCGTACGGTTGACCACCAGCCTGCCCTCCACCGGCACGCGGCAATTGTCCGCGGCCAGCGGCACGAACCACGCGGTGTTGGGACGGCGCGGATGCGCCGCCACGGCAAGCCCGAAGCTTGACGGCCGCGCGGACAAGCGCTGCCACGTCACGCCCGCATCGCCGGAGCGATACATGCCGCCCCGGTGCTGCACCCATACGGCATGCGCATGACCCGCGCACTGCGCCATGCGCAGCGGGTCCTGGTGCACGCCATGCTCGTCCTGCGCCGCCGCCATGCCGCTGATGGTGCAGATCCAGCCGAGCCCGCCGTCCCGGGTCTGCCATACGCCGCCGCACGACACCGCAATCGTCACATGGCGGCTGTCATGCGGATCCACGCAAATGGAATGGATGCCGGGCACCTCGCAGCCGTGGCCGGCCCACGCCCGGCGCTCGGGGCGCCCCCAAAGCGGCTGGTTCAACACCCAGGTGCCGCCGCCGTCGGCGGACCGGAACAAGCCGCCGGGCATGGTGCCGGCCCACAGCACGCCCGGCTGGTCGGCACCGCCTGCCTCGATCGACCAGATGCGCTGCAGGGCAAGGCCGCCCGGACCGGCACCCGACACCAGCTGCGGCGGATAGACCGGCAACGCGCAGCCATTCCAGTCGGGGTCGCGCAACCGGCGCCGCCACAGCCGCACGCCCCGCCCGCGCCCGAGTGCGGCATAGAGCGTGCCGTTGCGCGGATCGGCCATCGCCATGCTGACCGGCGCGCMGAGAAAATGCACGGCATCCTGCCGCCACACGCCGGTACCGTCGCGCCGCCACATGAACAGGCCCTTGCCGGTGCCAACGAGAAGCCGGTCGCTCATGCTGGACTCCTCACAAGGGCCGGCAAACGCCAGCGGTTGCGCCGTCACGTTCGCTGCGGGCAGCGGTTGCCAATGTCTTGGAGTTTAGGAAATCCTGGGCAAAATGCGTGGTCGATTGCACTTTGTAACGGCCGCGGCGGCGCCGGGTGCACCTATGGCTGCCAGTGCGTGGCCATATCCATCGGATACACCGGCCGCGCCAGCCGCGCGAACGGAAACTGCGCATAGCGCGAACTGGTGACGCCGCCGCCGTCGCACTCCACCACCGCGCGGGCGATCGGCACGAACACCGGCCGGCAGTACATGCGCGATTTCAGCAGCAGGAAGCGCTGCGCATGCGGGTCCACGCCGATATGCGTGAAGATGCCCAGGTCCCAGTGCTCCTGCGGGGTTTCGGTCACCATCACCTGCGCCGCGCCGGTATCGAGCAGCACCGTGCGGCCCATGCGGATGCGCTGGCCGGTATAGGTGGGACCCGAGATGACGTACTCGCCATCGCTGATCGCGGCCACGCGGCCATCCAGCGCCAGCGGCTCGCCCACGATGCCAAGCTGGTCCAGCGGCACCTTGTTGCCTACCGCCAGCGACACGCTGGCGCCCACGCCGGCCGCAAGCAGCGCGGCCACCGCCTGCGGATCGCACACCGGCCCGGCCGCGATGCCGGACAAGCCCTGGCGCAGCGCCTCGCGCAGCACCGCCATGTCGTCGCAAGTGCCGCCCGACATGCAGTTGTCGCCGTGATCGAGCAGCAGGACCGGCCCGCTGCCACCGGCCGCGGCAAGCTGCGCCGCACGCGCGATCGAAGCGGCCAGCGGCTCGCTCTCGTAGACGAAGCCCGCGCGCTCCTGCCAGATCTGCGCCGCGATCCGGTCCGCCGCGGCCTGCGCGCCGGCGGCGTCGTCGCCGACCACCAGCACGCTCAGGCACGGCGCGGCAATGTCCGACAGCCCGAAGCCCGCCAGCACGGACACCGCCAGCATGCCGTGCGCCTCTGCCTGGCGTGCCGCCGCCACGGCGCGCTGCATGGCGCCTTCGCCGGTATTGCTGCGCAGCGTGTGCGTGACCAGCGGCAGGCGGCGCCATGCCAGGGCGGGGCGCGTCTTCTCCCGCAGCATGCGCAGCAGCAGGCGGCCGGCATGCTCGCCGGTCTCGTACATGTCCACGTGCGGATAGGTCTTGAAGCTGACCGCGATATCGGCGTGGTCGATCATCTTCTGCGTCACGTTGCCATGCAGGTCCAGCGCCACCGCGACCGGCGCATGCGGCAGCACCTCGCGCAGCCGCGCCAGCAGGTCGCCTTCGCCGTCGTCGCTGTTCTGYGCCACCATCGCGCCGTGCAGGTCAAGCATCACGGCATCGCACCCCCGCGCCGCGCCGACGATGGCGTCGCACAAGGCCGTATACGCGTCTGCCGCCACGCGCCCGCTCGGGTTGGCGCCCGCCGACACCGGCACCACGATCTCCGCGCCCGCCGCCTCGGCCAGGTCGATGAACGCGCCGATGGCCGTGCGCGTGCCCTTGCTGGCCCGGTAAGCCGCCTCGCCATAGTGCGGATGGAACGACGACAGCGGCGTCGGCACCGGCGAAAAGGTGTTGGTCTCGTGGTTCAGGCGTGCAATCAGGATCTTCATGGCGTTGCGCTGCTCCGGCCGGGCTGAGGGAGGTACGGGAGATAAGGGAGATAAAGGAGAAGAGGGCGACGAAAGGTTGCCCTATTGTTCCTTCGCCGGATACTTCAGTGCATTCATCTCCATCTTTTTCTTCACCGCGGCATCCAGGTCCACGTTGAGCGCGTTCAGCAACTGCGACAGGTAGATCGCGATATCCGCCAGTTCCTGCTCCACGTGTTCGCGCTCGTCGGTGGACATGATCTCGCGCGACTCGGCTTCGGTCTTCCACTGGAAGATCTCGACCAGCTCGGCCGCTTCCACGCTCAGCGCCATCGCCAGGTTCTTGGGGCTGTGGTACTTGCCCCAGCCCCGCGCCTCGCCGAATTCGCGGGCGGCCTGCTGGAGGTTCTTGGTATCGATCAGGATCATGGTGGTCTGCTGCATGCGATGAAGTCGAACGGTATTGAACCACGCCTGCGCGGCACGGCCMCGCCCGCCCCGGAAAGCCCGAGTGCCCTAGCATGGCATCTGCGCAAATCATGCGCAGATCCGCTACGATAGCGCCTCCCCAAAAAGTGAATAGGCGGTAGCTCAGATGGCGACCTCGGCGAACTGGCCCCGGCTCGAAAGCGATATCCTGTCCTGCATGCCTGCCCGGCCGGAAGAAAGGATCTTCTCCGGGGAGCTGATCGCCAGGGTGCAGAATCTCCACGGACAGCAGGCCCCGCAGCGCGACACGATCATCCGGGCGCTGGACCGGATGTGCGACGACGGCCTGGTCGGCAAGGAAGGGCGCTCGCGCGACAAGAAGTGGTGGCGCACCGGAAGGAAGGCGATCCCGGGCACGGCGCGGCGCCCGCCGCTGGAACTGGCCATCGCCCTGCTGACATTGCAGCGGCATGCGCCCAATMACCTTCCCAGCCATGTCACCAGCCAGCTCGAGGACTATTTCGCGGGCGCCGCCAAGGTCTTGCAGGAGAGCCCGGTGGATCCCACGCTGGCGGTCGCGCGCGCCTGGGCAACCAAGACGGTCCGCATCGACGCCGGCTATCCGCTCAGGTCGCCTCCCATCCGCGAAGAGATCCTCGACGCCATCCGCCAGGCGCTGTATGCCACCCGCGTGCTGACGGTCTGCTACCAGAACTCCCGCCTGGACAGCGACAAGCCCGCCGAGTATCCGGTCGTGCCGCTGGCGCTGGTCGAGCGCGGGCCGGTGCTCTACCTCGTCGCGAGCCGCATGCGCAGCAACCGCAGCTTCAAGCGCTACCAGCTCCGGCTCGACCGCTTCGTGTCCGCCGTCTGCACCGACATGCCCGGCGAGCCCGACCCCGACTTCGACCTGGATGCCTATGTCCGGCACAACCAGTTCTTTTCCTTTTTCCCGGAAGCGCCGGTGCAAGTCGAGCTCCGCGTCAGGGAGGATGACGAGATCAAGAGCCTGTTCCGCGAGCAAAAGCTGGCCGATGACCAGGAGATCCTCGAGGAGGAAGGCGGCTTCCGCCTCACCGCCACGGTCATTCCTTCCGTCGAATTCCGCAACCTGCTGATGGAGCGCTCGGCCCGGGTCGAGATCCTGTCGCCCCTGCACCTGCGCCGTGAGATCGCCGAGAACCTCCGCCAGGCATGCCTCGCCTATGCGGACGTGCCTGGCGCGGACTAGCGGCCGCGCTTACAGCGCCGGCACGCAGTCCGCCGGCCACGGATAGGCGATGGTKATGTCGKCCGCCAGGTCGAGCGAGCCGGTGTTGCGCCGGTACGCGCGGATGCGCTGCAGCAGGTGCGGGTTGAACGAGTCCACGTGGTCCATCACGTGCGCCTGCGCCGCCACCAGCAGCCGCGCCGGCGCCGAGTAGGAGCGGTTGACCGCCGCCCACACCACCGAGACGATGCGCTTGCACAGCGCCTCGCGGTTCTGGTCCAGTTCCCTGGCAAGCACGCACAGCGCGTTCATGGACGCCAGCTCGTGGAAGCCGGAGCGCTTGCCGGCGTCGGGCTCGAGCAGCGGTTCGATCGAGGTCCGCGCCACGATGCCGAGCGCGGCCGCAAGGCTGCGCTCGCCGGCCAGCACCCAGCAGCCGACGCGGTCGGCCGGCAGATGAAGGGTCGACCCCAGCACCACGGCGATCTCGCTGGTTCCGCGCCTGCGCGCCCGGCGCATGGCATCGACCGGACCCATCGCATTCCAGCGGGCACCGCCGAACACGCCGCTCAGGCGGGTCGCATCCACCAGGTGGATGACGAGGTCGGGACGCGGCCTGGCCTGCTCGTCCACCGTCCACTCGAGCCGGCCTTCCAGCGAGGGCAGGTCGGGCAGGAGCCCCGCGGCTTCCTGCGCGGAGAATCCCCAGCGGCGCAGCAGCACGCGCTGCGGCTTGGCTTGCGGTCTGGCGATGATGTTCCCAAGTGCCGAACCCGGAATCGTGACGACTTGCATGGCTTGCTCTCCAAAGCTGCTGAGGAGTGCAGTTTCGCCACGCATCTGCGCATCCGGTGCGCAGATCCGCAATCAATATGCATTCTGTTCCAACCCACCGAGAGAACGGAGAACAGCATGAGCCGGGAAACCCTGAGAGACGCCCACTCCCATGTCATGGGCTACATCGATACGGATGCCAGCGGCGCGCAGACCGCGCGCGACAGCCACATGCATTTGCTCGGACGCTACGACCCGCAGCGCGACGTCACGCGCGACGCGCATGCCCGGCTGACCGGCAGCGGCAACCAGCTGGCCGCACTGATCGCCCGCGCGGCGCACCGCTGAGGGGCCGCCGGCATGTCAGCTCGCGCGGCCCGGCMAGCGGTATTCGCAGCGGTTCGCAGCGGTATTCGCAGCGCTACAGCCGCTCGTACAGCAAGCCCGCCGCGCGCTMCGACAACACCAGCACCAGCTTCATCGTCGCCCGCGTCGCACCCACGAACAGCCGCCGGATCTCCTTCTCGCCCATCGGATTCGAAGTCGATCTCGGCGAACACGATGGCCGGCGCGGACTGCCCCTTGAAGCGGAAGACGGATTCCGCCAGCACATCGCCCTGCGAGTACACCGGCTGGCCCTGCGCGTCATAGCCGCCGGTAAACGAGCGCAGCTTGTTCGGGCCGAGCTGGTCGTAGCAGAGCAGCCGGGACGTCTCGCGGCCCCGGTAGCTCAGCAGCACCACGTCCTGCTGCCGGAAGCCCGCGGAGTAGCACATGCGCATGCCGTCTTTCACACGATCGAGCAGCTCATGATCCTGGTAGACCAGGAATTMCACGTCGGCCGTGGAGATGGGCGCCGTGGCTTCGATCTCCACCTCGGGCGGCAACAGCGGCTGCAGCAGCTTCACCACGGGGCGCGGGCTGCGGAAGTTGCTGCGCGCACGCAGCCGCACCCAGCCGGGCAGCTCCGCCGGCGGGTGCCCGTACAGGTTCTGCATCGGGTCTTCCAGCCAKATCGCGCGCGCCGCCGGCGCGGCGTGGCGCAAGACCAGGTCGCGCCACTGGGGCGCGAAGTCCTGGCCTTCATCGACGATCACCGTGTCGAAGACAAAGCCGGGTGGCACCACGAGCCGCTCCACATCGGCGACGAGCCTGGCGAATGCATCCGGCTGCGTGAAATCCGGCACGCCGCCGTGGTGCCTGAACACCAGTTCGCACAGCATGTGGAACGTGCAGGCGAGCCCGCCCGCCGGCGCGATGCGCGCGAAGTGATCGGCCAGCGGACGGTTGAAGCAGACATAGAGCGGACGCTGCCCGCGCGCGATCGCATCGCGGTATTCGGCCAGCGCCAGCTGCGTCTTGCCCGAGCCTGCCGTGCCGGTCACGCGCAGCCGGAACGGCTCGATATCGAGCTGCCGCGCCCAGTGCGCCAGGCCACCCGAAACCCGCGTCACCAGCGAGCGTGCCTGGCCGATCAGGGCGCTCACGTCGGTCTCGAGCTGGATGGTGTCGCACAGGAAACGATGGACCCGCTCCGCCCCGGGCTCGGCCTCGCCCTCCGGCAGGATCGCTTGGATGATCTGGCAGAGTTGCGCGCGCCGGTCCGCGTCCACGATGCGCTGCGGCGACAGGCCCGCCGTCACCGGATTGCGCACCGTGTAGTCCGGGCAATACAGCAGATGCTCGATGAACACCGGCTGCCCGTTCAGGCTGCGCATCAGCTTGCTGCGCAGGCCATCGGCCGTGCGGCCCATCTGCACCGAGACCACCTTCGAACGGGTGCCGTAGTTCTTGACCAGCCCCTCGGCGGTCTCCTCGAGGAAGCCGCTCTTTTGCTCGATGATGAGCAGTTGCCCCGCGCGGTTGACCACGACGAAGTCGATCTCGCCGTAGATCGCATGCACGTTCGCCACGTTGGTCCAGTGCACCGAATGGTAGATCGTGTAGCCGTCGGGAAGCCCGGCCGCGAGCACCGCAAGCGTCTCGAGCTCGCGCTGGACCGGGCCGCTCGCCTCCATGGTTTCCCAGCCGTCTGGAATCACGCGTGCCACTGGACTTCTCCCCTGTCTCTAAAGCGCACGAGGATAACCCACCGCCGCTGGCGGCGCGCGACGCCGCCTGCCCGCTCTGCCTCATTGCGGCTGGCAGCGCGGCTTGCGTGCGGCGGGCGTTCGCAATCCGCCCTTGCGACAACTTGCGTCGCCGCAGCGATGCGACACAATCTGACGCACCCCTGCCGACAATGACCCCATTCKACAGGAGAACCCATGATTCTGCGCCGCCGCCCGTCCCGTTACTCCCGCATGACCATCGAACTCGCGCCTTCGGTGCGGCTCTGGCTGCTGCGCGTGCTGGTGCCGCTCGGCGGCCACCGGGAATTCGTCCAGCGCGGCGGCTTCAGCAACGACACGCTGGCCGAGATCCTCGGGCTCGACAAGTGGATCGATCCGGAACAGGGCGACTTCGATCCCAAGGCCGTGCGCGCGGCGCTGCGCAAGMAACACCAGGAGGCCGAAGACCAGTGCCGCGACGCCAGTCTTCCCGCCTGCCTGAACGGCAATATCGCGCGGCTGGCCGAGCTGGTCGGCCTGTCCGAAACGGACTGCCGGATCCTGGCCTTTGCCGTCATGCTAAAGAACGAACGCCTGCTCGACGACACCGCGGACCTGCTCGGACAACTCTCGTCGGCCAAGGTGGTCCACGTGCTGGCCGCGCTGCTGGACCTGCCGGATGCGGAAGTCCGCGCGGCGTTGAGCACGCAGGGGGTGCTGGCGCAGTCCGGCCTGGTTTCGGTCGACCGCGGCAGCAGCTCCACGCTGAGCGGCAAGCTGGACCTGCTTTCGGGCAGCTTCGCCGACCATATTGTCTCGTCCGACGCGGACCCGATCGGCCTGTTGCGCGACACCGTTGCCCTGTCCGAGCCCGCGCAGCTGCAGCTCGGCGACTACGCGCACCTCGATGCATCGCTCGCGGTGCTGCGGCCTTACCTGCGCCATGCCCTGGCGTCGGGCMGCAAGGGCGTGAACATCTTCGTGCACGGCGCGCCCGGCACCGGCAAGAGCCAGCTCGCCCGCGCGCTTGCCGCGGACCTCGGCGGCGAGCTGTTCGAAGTGGCGAGCGAGGACGAGGACGGCGACCCCATMACCGGCGAGCGCAGGCTGCGCGCCTTCCGCGMCGCCCAGAGCTTCTTCGGCCAGCGCCGGGCCATGATCCTGTTCGACGAGGTGGAAGACGTCTTCAACGATGGCGAGGCCCTGTTCGGACGCAAGAGCACCGCGCAGGAGCGCAAGGCCTGGATCAACCGGATGCTGGAGGCGAACCCGGTGCCCACCGTGTGGCTGTCCAACTCGGGGGGACTCGATGCCGCCTTTATCCGGCGCTTCGACATGGTGTTCGAGCTGCCGGTGCCGCCCAGGAAGCAACGCGCCCGCATTATCGAGACCGCCTGCGCCGGCCTGCTGGATGGCCTCGCCGTTGCGCGCCTGGCCGAATCCGAGGCGCTGGCGCCCGCCGTCGTGACCCGCGCGGCCTCGGTGGTGCGCGCCATCCATGAAGACCTTGGGCCCCAGGGCGCGGCCACTGCCATGGAACTGCTGATCGGCAATACGCTGGAGGCGCAGGGACATGCCCCGCTGCGCCGGTCCGCCGCCGACCGGCTGCCGCAGACCTACGACCCGGCACTGGTMAGCGCCGACGCCGACTTGCTGGAGATCGGCGCCGGGCTGGCGCGCGCCGGTGGCGGGCGGCTGTGCCTGTATGGGCCGCCGGGCACCGGCAAGACCGCCTACGGACGCTGGCTGGCCGAGCAGATGGGCGTGCCGCTGCACGTCAGGCGGGCGTCCGACCTGATGTCCAAATGGGTGGGGGAGAACGAGCAGAACATCGCGCGGGCGTTCCGGCAGGCGGCCCAGGACGGCGCGGTATTGCTCATCGACGAAGTCGACAGCTTCCTGCAGGACCGGCGCGGCGCCAGGGCCAGCTGGGAAGTGACGCTGGTCAACGAGATGCTGACGCAGATGGAATCCTTCCCCGGCGTGTTCGTGGCCTCGACGAACCTGGTCGAAGGGCTGGACCAGGCGGCATTGCGGCGCTTCGACCTGAAGGTCAGGTTCGACTACCTCGCGCCGGCTCAAGCCTGGGCCCTGTTGTGCCGACAATGCAGTGTGCTCGCACTGGATGCGCCGGGCCCGGACCTGCAAGGCCGGCTCGCACGCCTGGGCAAGCTCACGCCGGGGGACTTCGCCGCGGCCGCGCGGCAGCACCGTTTCCGGCCGCTGGGCTCGCCCGCCGGGCTGGTCCGCGCCCTCGAGGCGGAATGCGCCATCAAAGGGGGCGCGAGGGGTGCGCTCGGCTTCCTGTGAAGCCGGTCCACGCATGGAATAATCCGCCTGCCCGCGCGGGCACGACAACAAGAAAAGAGATGCGCTCACTATCGAAGTCGAAGCTGATGGCCTTCCGGCAATGCCCGAAACGGCTCTGGCAATGCTTCACCGGCCGCAACGTGCCGGCAATCTGATCAAGCATACGAACCCATGCCGAAACGTTCCGATACGATCGAAACCGTGCTGCTGGCGCTGGAGCTGCTGCGCCGCATTCCGCGCGGGCGCAAGATATCCGCGCCGGAGCTGCACGAGCAACTCAGCAATACAGGGCACGCGCGCGACCTGCGCACCATCCAGCGCCAGCTCGAGACGCTCAGCGAGCATTTCGAGATCGAGCGCGACGAGCGTAGCAAGCCCTACGGCTACCGCTGGAAGGAGCGCGCCAGCGGGCTGGCGCTGCCGGTGCTCAACGAGCAGGAATCGCTCATGCTGGCGCTGGCCGAGCAGCACCTGCGCCACCTGCTGCCCGCCAGCCTGATGAAGTCCATGGACGGCTTCTTCCAGCAGGCGCGCGCCAACCTGGGCACCGGCGCCGCGGGCAAGCGCGGGCGCGAGTGGCTGTMCAAGGTCAGGGTGATCAGCACCACCCAGCCGCTGCTGCCGCCGAAGATCAGGCCGGGCGTGTTCGAGGCGGTCAGCAACGCGCTGTACGGCAACTGCTGGCTGGACGTGGACTACAAGAACGCCGCGGGCAAGGCCAAGGCCGCGCGCGTGATGCCCCTTGGCCTGGCCCAGCAAGGCGCGCGCCTGTACCTGGTATGCCGCTACGAAGGCTATGACAACGAGCGCACCCTGGCGCTGCACCGCATCGTCCGCGCGCTGGCCTCGCCGCACACCTTMGACAGGCCCCGCGAATTCAACCTGGAGAAATACGACGCCGACGGCCGCTTCGGCTTCGGCGAGGGCAAGCGCATCCGCCTGACCTTCCGCATCGACAAGGACGCCGGGCTGCACCTGCTCGAATCGCCGCTGTCGGCGGACCAGGTGGTCACCGAGCTGGACACGCAGTTCGAGATCAGCGCCACCGTGGTGGAGACCGCGCAGCTGGAATGGTGGCTGCGGGGCTTCGGGGAGCAGGTCGGCGATATCCGCCGCACCCAGTGCAAGGACAAGCAGGCATGAGCGAAAAAGACAGACTCACCGAACCCAGCGTACTGCGCTTCGCCGAACTGATCGGCGCGCCCGGCGACGCGCCGCTGGCGATCGACCATTACCAGCGCGGCTTTGTCTGGGGCGAGGAAAAGGTCCGCCAGCTGATCGCCGATCTCCGTGCGTACTGGCATGGCGCCAGGGACACCGCGTACTACATGGGCACAATGCTCCTGCACCGGAACGCCGGCGAGAACAAGCGCTACATCATCGACGGCCAGCAGCGCTTCACGGCATTGTGCACCCTGTACTTTTCCCTGCATGGCGAACTCCCGCCCAACACCGACCTGAACTACCGCTCGGTCGATTCGGCAACGCATATCCGCCAGGCCCTGGCGAGCTTTCGCGAGGCCAGCGACCTGCCCAAGGCGCTGTTCGACCACCTCTGCTTTACCGTGATCGAAGTGCCTGCGCAGGACCTGGCCTTCGCCTTCTTCGACACACAGAACAACCGCGGCGTGCCGCTCGGCGCGACCGACCTGCTCAAGGCCTTTCATCTGCGCGCGATCCGCGCCGACGGCCCGCAAGCCAGCGACGACAAGCGCCAGGCGCTGGAGCATGCCTGCGCCAAACGCTGGGAGACCATGCAGGTGGCCGCACCGGTCCCGCACCTGCCYGGCAAGCTCACGCCGGCGCTGTTCAACCTCGTGCTGTGGCGGGCGCGGCGCTGGCGCGGGCGCCATATCGGCGTCGAATCCCACGATGCGCTGCTGCGCGAATTCCAGCAGCGCGCGCAGCCGGCCGGCGCGGACCCGGCCCGTGTCCCGCTCTATCCGGGCCGGCACAACCGGCGCGCCGCGGCGCTGCTCACCTACCCGTCGCACAGCTGCCAGCCGGACMACCTGCCCGACGCGCCGGCAAGCCGCCCCGCCGACCTGCCGTTCTCGATGCGCCAGCCGATCCATGCCGGCACGGGCTTTTTCCTCTATGCCGACAAGTACGCCGCGCTGGTTGGCGAGCTGATGCTGGACAAGCATGCCGACGCCGAGGTTCGCGGGTTCCGCGCGCTGTATGACACGGTCGTCAGTACGCTCTCGGTGTACCTGCGCGAAGTGTTCCTGCTCGGCACCGTCATGTACGTGGATCGTTTCGGCTTCGAAAAGCTGGTGGCGTTTGCCACGTATTTCGAACACCTGCTCGGCGGCATCCGCCTGGGCCAGAAGAGCGTCGTGCGGGAAACCGCGAGGAATATCTTCCGCGACGGCCACCTGAACCTGCTCGATGTCATCGCGGGCGCGTTCGAGCCCGAGGAGGTGATCGCGTACCTGCGCGCCGATCCGCATATCGACGAAGCCTATCGCAAATATGAGAAAGAGCCGGCCGAACGCAACACGGTGCGCGGCCGCTACAAGGCGGCAGTCCTGAAACACTACACCTGCGGGCAGCAGTGCGCTGCCGATCTGACGGAGAAGCGCACATGGATGCACGCCCACATCGGATGGGACGACAGGGCCGGAGCATGGGCCGGGACATGGACCGAGACGGGGACCAAGGCGCAAGCACGATGATGAACAAAGACATGATGCCGGATTCGAAGCTGCTGACCCTCGGGAAGATCATCGAGCAACGGCTCTGCTTCGAGGTACCGATCTACCAGCGGCTCTACGTCTGGGGCACCGACCAGGTGCGTACGCTGATGGAGGACCTGCTCAGCGCCTGCGAGCGCGACACGCCGATCTACTATCTCGGCGGTACGCTGGTGATGCGCCGCGGCGACACTGACGGCGCGCCCCCGGTGCTGGAACTGATCGACGGCCAGCAACGCTTCACCACGCTGTGGCTGATCGCGCAGGTATGGGGGGAGGGCGACAGCCTGCAGTCCTTCCTCTCGGTGGAGCAGGCCGGCGTGGTCCGGCCTCGCCTGTCGTTTGCGATCCGCGATTCGGTCAATCGCTACCTGGAACAGTGTCTTCGACAGCATCAGCACGAGGCTGCGCCCGAAGGCCTGTCGCGCGCGGACGCGGATGGCCTGGCATCCCTGCTCGATGCGCAGCGCGAAATCCGCCGCTTCCGGGATGCGCTGCCCACGGGTGGCCAGGCGACTGCGCCGCACTCCGGCAATGTGGGCGGAGACGACCGGAGGCACTACGGGTCACGCGCGAGCAATTCAACCGCTTCCTGCTTGGCAACGTCAGCATCGTCCAGACCGAGATCCCCGCCAGGACCGACCTCAACAAGCTGTTCGAGGTAATCAACAACCGCGGCATTCAACTCCAGCACCACKAGATCCTCAAGGCGCGCATGCTGCGCGTGCTCGAGACCGCCGGCGCGGCCGGCTCGCAGTCTTACGCCTGGCTATGGGATGCGTGCGCCGGCATGAACGGCTACGTGGAACGCAACCTCGCGCAGCTGACGAACCACCCGGTGACGGCGCTCTTCGCAGGTGAAATGCCCAGCGGCAAAGGCGAGGCCCTCGCGAACGCTCACCGCGTGATCGCACATCTGGACCAGATCGCAAGGCGTACCCCTGGCGGTCCCGGGGTCCAGCTGCGCTCGCTGGCCGATATCCTGCGCCCGCAAGCCACGGACGCCGCGCAGGGCCGCCCTGCCGGCACGGACGACAAGGCGGGCGCCGCCGGCGACCCGCCTGCGCAAGCCATGGACGAAGGCCGCGCCGTGCGTTCCATCTTCGGCTTCTCCGTGCTGCTGCAGCATGTACTGCGCATCTGGCTGCAGCAGGAGTCGGAGCGCCGGCACGAGGCCGTGGAAGACATCGACCGCATCGCCGACAAGGATCTGCTGGCGATCTTCCATCAGCACTTCTTCGGGCGGGAGCCGGGTCCGGATGACGTCAGGCGCTTTATCTGCCTGTTGTGGGAGGTGCGGTACCTGTTCGACAAATTCATCATCAAATGGGTGACGCCCGACAATGAAGGCGAGGTACACCTGATCCGCAAGCTCCGCCTCAACACCAGCCTGGTGCGCGACTGGGAGGAGCCCGAGTCGCTGCGCGCGTTTTCGCTGCTGCAGAGCATGCTCTACCACTCGCAGCAGATCACCACCCAATACTGGGTCACGCCGCTGCTGGCCTTCCTGCACCGGCAACAGAGCGTCACGCCGGAAACCTGCACCGGCTTCCTGCAGCACCTGGACAATTTCCTGCTGTGCACGGAGGACACCCGGCCCCTGATCGAACGCTCGCGCGATTTCCTCGGAGCCAATGCCCCCGCCGCGGGCAAGCCGCACTGCGATCTCCTGCGCGGCAGCCTGGGCGTGGGCTTTCCGCACTACTGGTTCTACAAGCTGGAATACGTGCTTTGGCATCGCTTCTCGCAAAAGGCAGGCGAGGCAGCGCTGCCGCCCGGTACGGTMATCACCGCGGAGAAGCTCAGGCACTTCCGGATCACGGCCCGCAATTCGGTCGAGCATGTGTTCCCGCAGACCCCGCCGCCCGGCAGGGAGATCACTGTCACGAAGACATGGCTGGACGCCTTCGGCAATCTCACGCTGGTTTCGCGCAGCATCAACTCGGAGTTCGGCAACAAGTCTTTCGAGGAAAAGCGGGCTCGCTTCAACGAAATGAACCAGGTAAAGCTGGATTCGCTCAAATCCGCGCTGGTGTATGCGCAGGCACACTGGCGCGACACGGACGTCGAAGAACATCAGGAATCGATGAAAGACATCCTTTCGGCCTACCTCGCAACCGACTGGCGCAAGGACGCGGGCCAGCAGGCCGCCCGATAAGCGGCTGCGCCCTGTCCACAGGAACACGCATGAATACCGAAGACGAAAACATCGAACTGGCCGCCGGCTGGATCCGCAACGCACGCGCGCTGCTGATCACCGCCGGCGCGGGCATGGGCGTGGATTCCGGCCTGCCGGATTTCCGCGGGCCGGAGGGCTTCTGGCGCGCCTACCCTGCCCTCGGCGATGCCGGCCTGGGCTTCGAGGACATCGCCGCGCCGCGCGCCTTCAAGACGCGCCCGGCAATGGCCTGGGGCTTCTACGGCCACCGGCTGGCGCTCTACCGGCGCACCGTGCCGCATGCCGGCTTCGGCATCCTGCGCCGCTGGGCCGAGAGCATGCCGGACGGCTACCGGGTCTTCACCTCGAATGTCGACGGGCATTTCCAGCGCGCGGGCTTCGACGCCGCCAAGGTGCAMGAATGCCACGGTTCGATCCACGTCCTGCAGTGCACGCTCCCGTGCGCCGCGCAGACCTGGAGCGCGGACGACTTCCAGCCCGAGGTGGACGAGGCGCGCTGCCTGCTGCTCAACACGCCGCCGCACTGCCCGCATTGCGGCAGCATGGCACGGCCCAACATCCTGATGTTCGGCGACTACTCGTGGGTCGAAGAGCGCGAGGCCCTGTCGCGCGCCAGGCTCAACGCCTGGACCCAGGGGCGCGGCGACATCGTGGTCATCGAACTGGGCGCKGGCACCGACATCGCCACGGCGAGACGCTTCGGCGAACGCCACGCCGCGCGGCTCATCCGCATCAATGCCCGCCAGGCCGGCGTGCGCGACACCGGCTCGGGCATCGGCCTGCAGGGCACCGCGCTGGGCGTGCTGACGGCACTGGACCAGGCCGTTGGCCGCTGACCMTGCGCGGGCAGGAGCGCGCAGCGGTCCATCGCCCGCGGCGCCCCTGGCGACGGGCCGCCCCACACGCGCAGGGGGTAGCCGGACGGGGCGACTTCATGAATCATCGCCGGGCTCGTCGAACACCGCGCCAGGCGCAATGCAGGAGGAAAGGATGTTGAAAGAAGGCGATCGCCGGACAGTGATCGTGCAGGGCCGGCTGGCCACGCGCGAGTGGCGGCTGAAGGCTGCGCGCGAGCGCATCCACGGCCTGCAGATCATGGGCATGGAGCAGATGGCGGCGCGCCTGGCCGGCGGCTTCCTCGTGCCGGTGAATGACGAAAGCCTGCGCGCGGCCATCCAGGGCGCGCTGCCGCTCACGCCGCTGGGCGAGCTGGACGGCATCAAGGACCTGCCCGGCATGGTCGACGCCGCCGCCGACTCGCTGCGCAAGGCCTGGCGTGCCGGCATCGACCTGCAGGAACGCGCCGCCCGGCATGCCCGCCTCGCTTCCATGGCCAGGCTGGAGGCCGCGGTGCTGGCGCGGMTGCCCGCCGGCATGAAGCGGCCGACCGACCTGGCGCAGGCCGCCCTGGCACGGCTCGCGCACGCGCCGGCGCTGCTCGGCCCGGTCGACCTGGCTGGCCTGGCCGATGTGCCGCCGTGCTGGCGCGCCCTGCTGGCAKCGCTCGCCACGCGCGTKCCGCTGCGCTGGCTCGCCGGGCCGCACGCCGTGCMGGCGTGGCTCGATGGCACCGCTGTGCGCATCGAGCGCACCGCGCCCGAACAAGCTGCCATCGCGGTCGTCAGTGCATCCACGGCCTACCACGAAGCCATCGAAGCCATGCGCTGGGCGCGGGCCCTGCTCGCCTCCGGCCGCGCCCGGCCCGGCGAGATCGCCATCGCCGCCGTGGCCCCCGCGGAATACGACGACCACTTCCTCGCGCTGCGCGCCGACGCCAACCTCGAACTGCATTTCGTGCACGGTACCAAGGTGACCGCCAGCCGCGACGGGCAGGCMGCGGCCGCGCTGGCGGACATCCTGGTGCGCGGCCTGTCGCAATCGCGCATGCGCCGCCTCGCCGCGCTGCAGTCGGGCGGTAAAGGCGCCAGGGGCATGTTCGCGACGCTGCCCGCCGGATGGACCCGCATCCTCCCGGCCGATGCGCCGCTGAGCTCGGTCCAGGCGTGGGAGCGGCTGCTGGCACGCCTGTCCGCCAGGGACTGGCCCGACGGCGCCGACCATGCCCCCGCCGTGCGCGCCATCGTCGCGCTGCTCGGCCAGGGCATCGGTGCCGCCGCGCAGATCGGCGAGGCCGTGCTCGACGGCCGCGCGCGCACGATCTGGCGCAAGGCGCTGCTGGCCGGACCCGCCGCCTCGATCGACGCCACGCTGGAGAACCTGAAGCAGGATGACGGCCTGGAAGCCTGCGTGTCGGTGGCATGGATGCCGGCCGGCGAGCTGGCCGCCGCGCCGCGCCGCTTCGTGCGCCTGCTGGGGCTGAACTCCTCGCGCTGGCCGCGAGGCTTGTCCGAGGACCGGCTGCTCTCCGACCACATCGTGCCCACCGCCGAACTGGACCCGCTCCCGGTCGCCGCGGCGGACCGGTACAGCTTCCACGCCATCCTCGCCACCACCGCCGGCGAAGTGGTGCTCTCGCGCGCGCGCCGCGACGGCGAGGGCCGCGTGATGGGACGCAGCGCGCTGCTGCATGGCCTGCCCGACGAAACCTACCTGCGCCGCAATGCCGTGCCGGCCCATGCCTTCAGCGAGACCGACCGCCTGCTGGCGCGTCCCGCCGAATTCCGCACGGCGGCGCAGGCCAGGTCGGCCGTTTGCTGCTGGCGCAACTGGCACAGCCCCGAGCTCACGCCGCACGACGGCATGGTGCGCGCCGGCCATCCGGTGCTGCAGGCCGTGCTCGGCCGCAGGCAATCGGCCAGCTCGCTGCAGCGGCTGCTGCGCAACCCGCTGGGCTTCGTCTGGCAATACGGCATGCGCTGGCGCGCGCCGGAGGGCGGCGCCGAGCCCATCGTGCTGGACGCGCTGGGCTTCGGCAACCTGGTCCACCTGGTGCTCGACCACGCGCTGCAGACGCTCGAAGCCGGCGGCGGGCTGGCGCGCGCCGACCCCGCGCAAGCTGCCGCCGCGGTGCGCGACGGCGTGCGCGTCGCCGCCGCGTCGTGGGAAGCCACGCAGGCCGTGCCGCCGCACGTGATCTGGCAACGCACGCTCGATGAGGTGCGCCTGCTGGCCGGCCGCGCGCTGACGTGGGGAGACCCTGCCGGGCCCGGCACGCGCGCCTTCGGGGAAGTCCCGTTCGGCGGCTCGGAGCCGCGCGCCGGCGCCGCCGCCACATTGCCGTGGGACCCCGCGGCGCGCGTCGAGATCCCCGGCACCGGCTTCCACATCTCCGGCTATATCGACCGCCTGGATATCTCGGGCGACGGCAGCCGCGCCATCGTGCGCGACTACAAGACCGGGCGCACCCTGAAGCAAGGCGCCCGCCTCGACGGCGGCCGCGAGCTGCAGCGCTGCCTGTACKCCTTCGCCGTCAAGGCGCTGCTGGGCGCCGGCGTGGACATCACCGCTTCGCTGCTGTACCCGCGCGAGCCCGCCGAAAGGATCCTCGACAATGCCGACGCCGCGCTGGCCGACATCACCGGCTACCTGGCCTCGGCGCATGCCAGCCTGCTGGCCGGCGCCGCCGTGATGGGCAAGGACACCGCCGGCAACTACGACGATCTCGCCTTCGCCCTGCCCGCCAATGCCGCGGCCACGTATTGCCGGCGCAAGCGCGATGCCGCGCTGGCGCAACTCGGCGAAGCCGCCGCCGTCTGGGAAGCCGAATAATGAACAAGAGCGCCATGCCCCTCGAAGACAACCACGCCCGCCGCACCGCCATTGCCGACCATCACCGCTCCCTGCTGGTGGAAGCCGGCGCGGGATCGGGCAAGACCGCCGTGATGGCCGGCCGCATCGCCATGATGCTGGCCGAAGGCGTGGCCCCGCGCCACATCGCCGCGGTGACCTTTACCGAACTGGCCGCCAGCGAACTGGTGATCCGCGTGCGCGAATTCGTCGCCAGGCTCAGCGACGGCCATGTCCCGCAGGAACTGCGCGCGGCCCTGCCCGGCAACCTGAGCGAGCGGCACCACGACAACCTGCGGGCRGCCGGCGCCGCCATCGACGAACTCACCTGCTCGACCATCCACGGCTTCTGCCAGCGCCTGATCAAGCCCTATCCGGTCGAAGCCAATATCGATCCCGGCGCTGGCATCATGGACCGCGACCAGGGCAGCCTCGCCTTCGACGACATCGTCGACGCCTGGCTGCGCGAGCAGCTGGACGCCGATGGCGGCAATGGCGCCGGCCTGCTCGCCGAACTGGTGCTCTACGATGCGCAGGCGACCGTGGCGCTGGTGCGCGGCATCGCGGCCACGCTGCGCGCGCACCGCAACGCCACGGCACCGGCGGGACTCCCGCTGGCGCCGCTGATCGCCGCCTTCGGCCAGGCGGCACACGCGCTTGCCGCCTTCGTCGCCGACACCGAAGCCAAGGATGCCGACACCACGGTGATGTCGGCACTGCTGACGGAGGCCGCGCAGGCGCTCGCCTTCCCGTACAGCCCGCAGCGCCCCGCCGACCTTGCCCGCGTGCTGGCGATCCGCCTCGAGCCGGACACGAAGCTGTGCAAGAAAGACGGCGGCTTCCGCTCGTACCGCCGCGCCGGCGCGTGGCGCACGGCGTCGCGCGAGGCGGGCATGCCCGCGGCGCATGGCGATCTGCTGTGCGCGCAGGCGGCGCAGCTGCACGCTGCCTGCCAGGATGCCTGGGTGGCGCTGCAGCAGCAGATCGCCAGCCACGTGCTGGCCGCGCTGGCCGATGYCGTGCAGCCGGTGCTCGCGCGCTTTCGCGACTACAAGCGCGCAGCCGCGCTGCTCGATTTCGATGACCTGATCTTCGCCGCGCGCGATCTGCTGCGCGATCACGATACCGTGCGGCAGGCGCTCGCCACGCGCTACCGCCACGTGCTGGTGGACGAGTTCCAGGACACGGACCCGCTGCAGTCGGAAATCGTCTGGCGCCTGTGCGGCGAGCCGCCCGCCGGCGGCCGGGACAATGCCGACTGGACCCGCTTCGTCATCCGCCCGGGCGCGCTGTTCCTGGTGGGCGACCCCAAGCAGGCCATCTACCGCTTCCGCGGCGCCGACGTGGCGGCCTATGTGCAGGCGCGCGAYGCCTTCGCCGCGCAGGACCGCGACAGCGTGCTGGCGATCTCCACCAACTTCCGCTCGCGCGCACCAATCCTGGCGTACGTCAACGCACGCTTCGAGGCCATCCTGTCCAGCCCCGACCAGCCTGGCTTCACCGCGCTCACGCCGTACGATGCCAACGACGACGGCCAGCCAGGCGTGCTGGCACTGGACGTGGCGGTGACCGGCGCGGACGGCAAGGTGGCCGCCGAGCACCTGCGCGAGGCCGAGGCCGGCGCGGTCGCCGAGATGTGCGCGCGCATGATCGGCAACCATGACATCGCCGACCGCAAGACCGGCGCGCGGCGCAAGTGCCGGCCCGGCGACATCGCGCTGCTGGCGCCCTCCGGCAGCGACCTGTGGCGCTACGAGGCCGCGCTCGAGCGGCGCGGCGTGCCCGTCGCCACGCAGGCCGGCAAGGGCTTCTACCAGCGCCAGGAAATCCAGGACCTGATCGCGCTGACCCGCGTGCTTGCCGACACGCGCGACACGCTGGCCCTCGGCGCGCTGCTGCGCGGGCCGCTGGCCGGCCTCACCGAAGAAGAACTGCTCGACATCGTGTGGCAGCTGCCGCGCGCGGAAGATGCCCCAGACAGCCTGCCCCGGCTGGACCTGCGCGTGGAAACGCAACACATTGCGCACGACCTCGCGCGCGACCTCATCGGCAAGCTGCAGGCGCTGCGCCGCAAGGCCAACGCCACCACGCCCTACGACCTGATCGCGCAGGCGGTCGATGCACTGCACGTGCGCGCCATCCTGCTCGAGCGCCACCACGGCCAGGCCGAGCGCGCGCTGGCCAACGTCGACCTCTACCTCAACCTGGCGCGCGCCTATGGCGTGCGCGGCCTGCGCGCCTTCGCCGAAACCATGAGCGCGGCGTGGAGCGACGCCGCGCGTGCCAGCGAAGGCCGCCCCGATGCGCAGGAAGAAGCCGTGGCGCTCTACACCATGCACGCGGCCAAGGGGCTCGAGTGGCCCATCGTGGTGCCGGTCAACACCATGACCGAGGTGGTCGCCGCCGACACCGCCGTGGTCGAACGCGCCAGCGGCCATTTCCATTGCCCCGTGTATGGCCTCACGCCCGCAGGCTACGACGCCGCGCGCGACGCCGAGAAGGCCGAGCTCGCGCGCGAACGCATCCGCCTCTGGTACGTGGCCGCCACGCGTGCACGCGAACTGCTGGTGCTGCCCCGGCTCGATGCGCCCGCCAGCAACAGCGCATGGGTCAACCTGCTCGACCTGTCGCTGTCCGCGCTGGATCCGCTCGTGCCGCACGACCTGCCCGACGGCGTGGCCGCCGCCGGCGCCACCGTGGAGAACCGGCAGACCCGGCAGTCGTTCGGCGACGAAGCCCTGTCCATCGTCCTGCAGCACAAGCGGCTGGCATGGCTGGCGCCCAGCCGCGATGAAGGTGCCGGCAGCCCGCTGCTGCAGGAAGAAGTGCCCGCCATCATGCTGGCCACCGACGACGCGGAGTCCGCCGGCACCCCCGCCTATCCCGCCGTGCAAGGCGGGCGCGAGCGCGGCCTCGTCATCCACAAGCTGCTCGAGGAAGTCCTGAGCGGCGAAACCGAAGAAACCGTGGCGGCCCTCACCGCGCGCGGGGAGGCGCTCGTGCGCATGCTCGGCCGCGAGCCCGGCGACGATCCCGCGGCCGGCCTCGCGCCGGCCGAGATGGCCCGGTGCGTGCTGCGCACGCTGGCCCTGCCCGACATCGCGGCGCTGCGCCCCGGACTGGTACCGGAGTATCCGGTCTATGGCTCGGCCGTGACGGCGGACCAGGAAAGCGCCACCGTCGGCATCGCCGATGCCGCCACCTTCGCCGACGACGGCACGCCGCAGGTCATTGTCGACTGGAAGAGCGACGTGCGCCCCGATCCCGCCACCCTCGATCACTACCGCGCACAGGTGCGCAGCTACCTCGACATGACCGGGGCCAGCCGCGGGCTGATCGTGCTGGTGACGTCGGGGCAGGTGATTCCGGTCGGCCCCGGTCTTGCCGCGGCGGCATGAACGCGCGCCGGTCCCTCAACCATTGAAGGTCATTCACAGGAAGCAATCGATCATGATCAACAACAATTCCCCGCTGGAGAGCCTCGCGGCCTTCGCCATCGCGTTTGCCGCCGGCGCGGTCTCTGCCATCGGCCTGGGCTTGTATATCGGAAAGCTCAAGCAGGACGCGCAGCGCGCCGGTGCGGCCGACACCGTGTCGCCGCTGCACAGCCGCTGAAGCGCGGCCGCCGGCCTTCGCAGTGCGCCCCCCTTGAGAGGGGTGAAGGAAGCGCCGCGCTGGCCGATATCAATCCGGCATTGGTGTGCCGTGTATCTGTCCTGGCGCACCGCCATGACACACGGTAGGCGGCGGCCTGGCTGGGCCGCGCCGGCCGCCCATCAATTCCAGGAGTCATCGTGAACGCTTTCATCTGGGCCGGCATCGCCGTCCTCGTCGTCATTGCCGCCGTGCTGGTACTGCGCCGCCGCACACCAGCCGCCGCACCCGCTCCCGCGGCCGCGATCATGCAACCGCCGGCCACGCCCGCCACGCAAGCCCCCACGGCGGCACAACCGGAGCAAGCCGAGGATACCGTCGCCATCCTGGTGGGTCCGTCGGCCGAAGAACCCGTCCTCAGCATCACCGCGCTGGACGGCAAGCTGCCCAAAGGCGCGCGCAAGGTGGAGGCCGACAGCACCACCCTCAGCCAGCTGAGTCCGGTCCTMCAGGCGGTGCCCAACTTGCTGAGCGCGCGCGAAGTMGCCCGCGGCGGCTATATGAAGGTGATCATCGACGGCCCGCTGGTCAAGGCAGCCGATGGCGAGGGCTATCGCGCGTTTACGATGGGCGCCAAGGGTATCAAGCAACAAGCCAGGCTACTGGACCCGTCACGCCTGTCGAAGATGGTGAATGCGGCGGCCATCCTGAACATCGCCTCGCTGATCGTCGCCCAGAAGCATCTGGCCGACATTGGCAAGAAGCTCGACGAGATCAAGCAGGGCGTGGAACGCATCGAAGCCTTCCTGCGCGACGAGCGCAAGGCCGGCATTCTTGGCGCGCTCGACTACCTGCGCCAGGTCGCCCACGCGCTGTTCCAGGGCGAGCTCTCGCCCGCGGTACGCCAGAAACTCGAGGACTACGAGGGCCAGCTGCTGGCCACCGAGCGGCACCTCAAGGCCGAACTGACGCGCGAAACGCAGGGCATCGCGGAGATCAAGGATCCCGATACGTTCCGCACCAACGGCCTGGTGACGAAGATCCGCGAGCGGCAGACGCTGCTGGACGGACTGTACGAGCAATGGCTGTTGTGCGTGCGCGCACGCGTGGCGGGCTGGCAGTTGCTGTCGGCTTTCCCGGGCGAGCATCACATGAAGCAGGCGCGCCTCAGCAGCCTGCAGGATTCGGTCGACTCMCTCGCCCGGTCCGGCGGCCTGCTGGATGAGGCGAAGCAACTGATGGAAGGCAAGATCGAATCCGTGAAGTCACGGCTGGAGTTCGAGTCCGCGCTGACCGAGAAGCKTGCAAGCCTGCGCAAGTGGATCCAGGGTGAACTGGCCGCCGCCGGCGCCGCCATGCGCGAGCAGGGCCGCGGCCTGGCCGCCGGCGAGGCAATGCTGCTGGAGCAACAGAAGCCGACCGTCCTGGCGCTGAAGCTGAATGCCGGCCGGATCGTGGAAGCACATCATCTGCCAGCGTAACCGCTAAGCGCTCTTTGCCCTTATTGTCCTTGTTGCCGGACTCGCGCCGCCGCCTGGCGGCGCGTCCGCTACCGTCCGATCCACCCCGGCAACTGCGCCAGCAGGTATAGCGCGGCCCCGATCAGCCCGCCCACCACCGTGCCGTTCATGCGGATGTACTGCAGGTCGCGGCCGACGTTCAGCTCGATCTGCCGCGACATCTCGCGCGCATCCCAGCCGCGTACCGTGCTGCTGATATGGCGCGTGATGAAGTCCGCGAAATCCGGCGCCATGCCGCGCGCCGCGTCGCGCAGGTGATCGTTGAGCGAGGCGCGCAACGCGGTGTTGCGCGTCAGCTCCGCGCCGATCCAGTGCCCCGCCTCCATCACCCGCTGGCGCACCACTGAGTCCTCGCGCGCGAGGTCTTGCTTGAGCCAGCGGCACCAGTCCGTCCACAGGCTGCCGATATACGCATTGAGCGCGCTGTCGCCCCTGAGCTGCTGCCGGATCTGCTCCGCCCTGGCATGGAAGGCGGGATCGTCCTTCAGGCGCGCGATCAGCTTCTGCACGGCCGTATCGAACGCCTTGCGCAGCTGGTGGCTGTCGTCGGCCTCCACCTGCCCCAGCACGCGCCCGAGCGCGGCGGCGATCAGGTCGGCGCCGTTGCTGCCGATCCATTCGCTGGGCAGGAGCCGCTCCTTCCTGGGGTGGTCGCTCTTGAGCCACTCCACGATGCGCTCCGAGATAAAGGCCCGCGTGGCCGGCTCGTTCAGCAGGGCGATCAGCTGCGCGAGCGATTCRTCCAGCAGCGCCTGGTGGCGTCCGTTCTCGGTCAGGCTCTCGAGGATGGTGGCGGCCGAGCGGGACAGGTCCACCTTGCCGATCATGGTGTGCGCGGCGTTGCGGATCAGGTCCTGGATGTTCTTCTCGTCCATCACATCGAGGAGCGTGCCGGCCGCCCTGGCCACCACATCGCCGATCTCCCGCGTATTGGCCGGCGACGCCAGCCACTGCGCCACCACCTGCGCGGGGTCGTGCTTGCCGATCAGCGCGACGATGKATGGCACGTCGAGGAACTTGTCCCTGACGAAGGTGGCAAGGCCGTCGGCKATATCGTCCTTCTTGCGGATGATGATATTGGTATGCCCGGCCAGCCCCGGCAGCGGGATGCGATGGAACAGCGCAGCCACCGCGAACCAGTCCGCCAGGCCACCCACCATGGCGGCTTCCGCCGCCGCGCGCACCCAGTCGGTCAGAAAGCCATGCGGCAGCAATACCGTGGCGACGAAGACGGCGAAGGCGAGCAACAGCAGCGCGAGCGCCTTGCGCTTTGCGGAGCGGAGTTCCTTCTCTTGCTGCATGCGTGGTCCGGAATGGTGCGGTCAGGAGGCAGGATACTTCGTCGAAATCCGCTGCACCAGCTTCTCATCCTTCGAATCGATGCCGATATCCCAGGTGGGAAACGCGCACAGGTCTTCGGCGATCTCGGCGATCACTTCGCGCAGCTCCAGGGGCTCGAGCCAATGCGGGGGAATCGCCTCCTCGCCCAGCAACGCACCCAGCAGGTTGCCGGTGATCGCGCCGGTGGAATCCGAGTCGCCGTCATGGTTCACCGCGAGCACCACGCCATGGCGGAAATCCCGCGCGACCAGCGCGCAATAGATCGAGATGGCCAGCGCTTCTTCCGCGACCCAGCCTTCGCCAAGCGCGGCGATGGCGTCGTCATGTGCGGCGCCGGCGGCGGCGAGCGCCTCGGCCTGTTCGATGGCTTGCAGCGTTTCCTCGTGATCGGGATGCGTGGCGAGGCAGGCCTTGGCCGCGTCCAGCGCGGCGGCCAGCGTCGCGCCGCCCGCCAGTTCGCCGATCATCGCGGCGAGCACGCCACCGGTGAGCGACCCGGTCGGGTGGCCGTGGGTCAGGGCGGCCAGCTTGGTGCCGAGCTCGAATGCCTGCTCGGGGGAGCGCAGCTGGGAACGCCGCCAGACAAAGAGGCCCGCGGGCGCCACGCGCATCACGCCGCCGCAGCCCTTGCTGTGGTTGCGCGCGGGCTCGCCGAGGCTGTTCATCGCAGCCAGCGCGGCAAGGCAGGTGTTGCCCGGCGCGCGGCGGCTGTGCAGGGCCTTGTGCTGGAACTGCCAGCCCGGCGCGCCGCCCATGCTGATCGTCGCGGCGGGCTGCATGCCCTGCGTCTGCAGCCAGCGCAGGTAGGCGCGCGCCGTCACCCCGGTATAGCTGCCGACGCCACGCCCGCTGCCGCGCACCCAGGCGCGCAGCAAACCTTCGGCGGTAAACAGCGTCATCTGCGTGTCGTCGGTGATGGTGCCGAAGCCACCGTAGGCGCGGGCGTAGCCGGTGATGCCCTGCGGCCCGAATTCCTCCACGATCTCCTCGCGCGACATGAATTCCACCGGCGCGCCGAGCGCATCGCCGACGGCACCGCCGAGCAGGCAGCCGCGAAAGCGGCTTGGTGCGGAAACGTTGGCCGCAGTGCCGGGCATCACGGGATGCATCCAATCAGGCGAGTTCATGCAGATTCCTTTGTTCAGACTTGCTTTGTTCAGACTTGTTTTGTTCAGTCACGGCTTCCCACGGCAGGCTCAGGTCTTCGCGCCCGAAATGGCCGTACGCCGCAGTTGGATAGTAGATCGGGCGCAGCGGATCCGGCGTCTCGATGATGCCTTGCGGGCGCAGATCGAATTCACTCGCCAGCGCCGCGGCGCAAGCCCGCACAGGCGGCGCGGGCGCTATCGCAACAGGATCAGTTGCGGCACGGCATCGGCACCGCTCCAGACGACGGCATTCTGCCCGTACCGCGCCCCGAGCGCCCTGGCCGCATCCAGTGACAGGCCGGGCACCAGGAAGCTCTCCTCGCCATCCCAGCCGTTGGTCGGATGCTGGCCTATGCCGTCGATGCAGCGCAGGCCCAGTTGCGTCAGTTCGCGCACCAGCGCCTGCTGGCGAACCGCATTGGCGGCGGGATCGTCTTCCTGCTGGCTAAAGGGGTTCCACGCGGTGATGAACGCGCTGCAGTCCACGCCCGCCGCCGCATGCAGCGCGGCCAGCGCAGGATTGGGTTCGCCCACGTTCAGCGTGAGTGGCGTCGCGCCGCGGACGTGATAGTGCGTCTCCCGGTAAGCCTGGATGATCTTCGGATCGATACTTGAATTGCCGGCGCCAGAAAGCAAAAAACCCTCCGTGAAAGGAGGGTCGACGCATTGCCCGCTTGCTTGCTCCTCCAGGAGCCACATCCGCTCTCGCGATCCACCTTGCCCGGGAAGGCAGGTTGGCATGGGCGTCGACCCAAATCAGAATGTGGGACGGATTGAAACATGCGGGCCCCGGGGGTGTCAAGGGCGCCCGGCCGGTTGCGCGAGGTGCGAAGCGCGCGGGCAGCAACGCGAAGCGGACCCGCGAAGAGACGCGCCATGTCTTTCGGGGTGGCGCGCGCAGAGGCAGCCGGACAAACCCCGCGCGTTCGGGAATCCGACCGCGAAAACCGCCGTTTATCCGGCATTCCGAACGCGTTTTGGCACCGGCGTGGTGCGTCCCTGCAATGCGCTCAAGTCCGCCACATCCCTACCGTAATAGCCACGGCAGCCCCCTTGCCCCACCCGGGCCAACCAGAGAAGAATCCATCACATGCTTTCCTCCCTCCGCGCACGCATCGTGGCCCTATCCGTGGCCATCGTCGTGGCGGCGCTAGCCGTCAACGCCGTTCTCAACCATGTCGTGGCCAGCGCGTATAACGCCGATGCCATCGACAACAATCTCGCCGCCGTGCAGACCGGCCACACCGACGCCATTGCGGACTGGGTCGCCAGCCATACGCAGATGATCAGCTCGCTGCAGGACGCCGCGCTGCAGCCCGATCCCATTCCCGCGCTCAGGCAGGTGTCCGACGCGGGCGGCTTCATCAAGGTGTACGTGGGCTTCCCCGACAAGAGCCATCGCTTCTCGGATGCGAGCGGCCTCAAGCCCGACTACGACCCGACCGCGCGGCCCTGGTACAAGCAGGCCGTGGCCGCGGGCAAGCCGATCGTGACGCCGCCCTACGTGGCCGCCAGCAGCGGCAAGCTGGTGGTGACGTTTGCCGCGCCCATCGTGCGCGATGGCAGCGTGAAAGGCGTGGTGGGCGGCGACGTGGCGATGGACAGCGTGATCGCCAACGTCAGGTCCATCCACCCCACGCCGGACAGCTTCGGCATCCTGGTGACGAAGGGCGGGCAGATCGTCGCGCACCGCGATGACAAGCTCACGCTCAAACCCATCGCCGAGCTGGTGCCCGCGCTGGACGCCGACAAGCTCGCCCCGCTGCTGGGCGCTACCACGCCGATGCAAGTGGAGGTGGCCGGCAAGCCCAAGCTGCTGCGCGCGCGCGAGATTGCCGGCACCGACTGGATCGCCGTGATCGCACTCGACAAGGCCGAGGCGACCGCCGGCATGCGTTCCGTGCTGATGGCATCGCTGCTGGCACTGCTGGTGATTGCCTGCGTGGCCGCCGCCATCGTGGCCGGCGTGACCGCAGTTTCGTTTCGCCGGCTTTCGCAGATCCGCGACGCCATGAGCGCCATCGGCTCCGGCGACGGCGACCTCACGCAGCGCCTGCCTGCCGACGGCAGCGATGAAGTCGCGCAGATCGCACGCGCGTTCAACGCCTTCGCCGACAAGCTGGTCGGCGTGATGCGCCAGATCCGCGACGCCAGCGAATCCGTGCGCGCCGCCGCCGACGAGATCGCCGCCGGCAACGTCGACCTGTCCCGCCGCACCGAGGGCGCTGCCGCCAGCCTCCAGCAGACCGCGGCCTCGATGGAGGAGATCACCGCCACCGTGGGGCAGTCCGCCAGCTCCGCGCACCAGGCCGACGAATCCGCCATTGCCGCTTCGCGCGTGGCGGCCAGCGGCGGCACCGCGCTCAGCGACGCGATCCGCACCATGGGCGAGATCGAGCACGCGGCGGTGAAGGTCTCCGACATCATCGGCGTGATCGAAGGCATTGCCTTCCAGACCAATATCCTCGCGCTCAATGCGGCGGTGGAAGCGGCGCGCGCGGGCGAGCAAGGCCGCGGCTTCGCGGTCGTGGCCGGCGAAGTGCGCGCGCTCGCGCAGCGCAGCTCCCAGGCCGCCAAGGAGATCAAGACCCTGATCGAGTCGACCGTGGGCAGCGTGAGCTCCGGCTMGGGCCAGGTGCGCCGCGCCGGCGACACCATGAGCGAGATCGTGGGCAATGTGAGCAAGGTGACCGGCATCGTCTCCGCGATCACCAGCGCCGCGGCCGAGCAGACGCGCGGCATCCAGGAAGTCAACCGCGCGATGAGCCAGCTGGACCAGATGGTGCAGCAGAACGCCGCGCTGGTGGAGGAGTCCACCGCCGCGGCCGCCGCGCTGCAGGCGCAGGCCGGCGGGCTCGCGGGCGTGGTGGGGCAGTTCAGGCTGGAGTAGGGCAGCGAGAGCGGGCGGGCAACGGTGCGGGAAGCGGTGCGGGAAGCGGGGCAAGCCCGCGAGGCACCACGGCGCCACGCCGCGCGCCCCAAACTAAATCGTACTTATCCGTGCAAGCGGCGTATGCTCAACGGAGAAAGGAGATCATCATGTCTCAGAACAATGCGATCTACAAGGGGTTCAAGGTATCCGCCATCGTGCGCCGTGCCTCTGACGGCAATCCCGACAATGCGTCCGCGCTCGCGGGCTTCCTGGCTACCGTCACCATCACCCAGGTCAGCCGCGACAGCGGATCGCTGCGGCTGGTGCCGCCGCTGGAGCAACAGACCGCCCGCACGCCGCATGACGCCATCGCGCTGGCAGTGACCCATGCGCGAACCGTCATCGATGGCATGTCCACTTCCGTTGCGCACAAGTAGCCGGCCATAGTCAGCGGCCATAGTCAGCAACCAAACGGCGACCCGCAGCAACCCGCCGCATGACATCGCGCCGGGCAGACGCATGCGCCACGCCACACCCCCATTCGGCAGCATAACGCGATCGGTGTTATGATCTGCCGTCTTGCCGATGTGCGAACGTGCGTCGATGCAAGCTTGCCGGCAGCCTTGGCGCTAGCCGTGCGCCTCACCGCGATAGCAGGCGGGCTCCCCGCCGCAGTGGCCAAATAGCCGGGCAAAGCACCCGGCAAATTCGGGGCGAATACACGCCCCTCACCCATCCGACCCGCGGCACAAGCCGCTCCGCAGCGCCACGCAGGGCTATCCGCGTGTGCAGACAGCGCAGGCACGGTCCACTCTCCGCCAGCCCCCTTTTTTCGCGCATGTGCGCGGCAACGACGGCGCTGGGCAATCCATACGGCGAGCGACTACCGAAGAGAACCCGTCGCGCACAGTGCGTGCGCAGGCGCGCCTCGGATCGTCCGCCCAGATCCAGGACATACCTTGCAACACAAAGCATCCCCGTACACCGTGTCGGTGTACCCCATCGAGCAGCAACCCGGCGTGTGGTTCGCCACGTACATGATCAGCGAATACCGCAGCGGTGCCGAACACATCGTCGCCAATGTCTCGATGCGCCACGCCACCCACGGCACCGAAGCGCAGGCCAAGCAGGCCGCGCGATTTGCCGCCGAGCGCGTCGCCGCGGGCATGCGCCTGCAGTAATGACACCACGGCGTGCATGGCCGGTGCGCTGCACCGCGCCCGCACGCCACCCAACCTAGAGAGGCATCATCCTTGGCAAAAGAAGAACTGGTGGAATTTGGCGGCAAAGTGTCTGAAGTCCTGCCCGACAATCGCTTCCGCGTGATCCTGGAGAACGGCTTCCAGGTGTGGGCATACTCGTCCGGGCGGCTCAAGAAGAACCGCATCCGTATCCTGGCCGGCGACCGTGTCACGCTGGAGATGTCGCCCTACGACCTCACCAAGGGCCGCATCAACTACCGCCACAAGTTCTGACGCCGGCGCGCAGGACCACACGCGCGCAAGCCGCGGCGCCCATGCCCGCGGCCGGGGCGCACCCCTCGCAGCATCAACTCATCAACGTGAAAAAGGAAACGGAATGTCGGTCAGTGAAGAATGGGAAGAAATGCACCTGACGCCGAACGGATGGGTCGCCGGCAGCTACCAGCACGTGCCCGGCCCCGCCGTCACGCGCGAAGCGCCGGCCGATGACCTGCTGACGGTGCGCCGCCACGTCACCGCGACCTACGGTGGCCCTTCGCGCGCCATCGAAGACCGCACGCCCCGCACCGACAAGCTCGAAGTGCTGGAGCAACTGCTGGAACGCTACGGCAGCCCCGCCTTCAGCGTCTGAGGCCAGGCGGGCCAGGTCGCGGCCATCGCCGCGCCACCGTCACACCCGGCATTCCCGCCCGGTCCCGTTCATTGCGGCATGGCGCCGCCGGAACGAGGCGCGGGAACGACAAGATTCAGATCCATGGCATGGCCGCCCTGGCTTGCCAGCCCGGCGCATACGCACCGGCCCGGCCCGCATCGCTCGTTGCKAGCAAATGCGCGGCACATATCGGCACCGACGGTGCCGACGGTGCCAATGTGTGCCGCCGGGCAACCCTGCAGATCGACAAGGCAGCAGGACTACAGCGTGGTCACCGACTCACCGGCGATCAGGCCGTTGATGATGTCCTCGCCGAACTTGACCGCGCCACGGCGCGCGGTGCCGATGTTCTCCCACTCTTCGCTTTCCAGACGGAACACCTTGGTGCGCTCGCCACCGGGCCGATAGCCTTCGCGGCAGATCACCACGGACGCGGTAAAGCTGCGATCCGGCTTGGCGCGGGGCCACGACTGGGTGGGCTGGACCTTGTAGACCAGGGGGTAGAGATCAAAGCCCTTGTAGCTCGCGCTAGGCGTATTGTTCACGTAGTTTGCTCCATGCGGCAGCGTTGCCTGTGGCCACTCCGTCCCTGGCGCACGCCGGCTAGAACGGGACCAGGCGATCGACCACGATCACGATCACCCCGTCCGAGCAGCCTGCCGGGCTCCGGGAGCCCAGCCGTGCGCGCAGAAAGCGGTCCAGGCCGCGCTGCAGTTGATATAAGGCACGCTGGTCCGCGGAACGCAATTGCTCCGCGGCCTCGTGCGCGATTTCGATCTCCACCTTCCTGGCCGACCAGGCGCAGCTGCTGGTATCGGGAATCTGCCAGTTGGCGTTGACCGCATGCTGCCTCACCGGCCAGGTACGTACGTCCTGGCCCGTGATTTCGTCGAGCACCGGCTTGATGAAAGCGACGAGATCTAACATTGGCACCCCTGCACCGTGCCCCGCCAGGCGGCGGAGCCTGCGCGGCAGGCAWGGCAGCGCCGGCATCCAGCCGCGATCGGGACGCCGGGCAGGCTGGCGACAGTAACACACCAGGATTGCCCACCTCCTGGCCCAGGTATCCCACTCTACTCCGAAGCAGGGGGCTTCGACGATCTTATTTTGCCCGCGGCACCGCCCGACTCCGTCGTCAGCGTCATCAGCATGTCCGCATACCAGGCCGAATTCAGGCCCAGCGCCTCGTCCTCGTCCAGGTCGCGCGTACCCACATCGAAGCGCGCCGAATGCACCCCCAGCAGCAGCCACGGCAGATCATGCCGCTTGCCGCGCGTGCCACGCATGCGCATCACCACCGGCGCACCGCTGGTGCCGCGATGCGTGCGCGCGTCGGTCAGGAAGAAGCCCTGCCCCTGGAAACGCATCCCGAACGCCGAAGCCACCACCGCCTGCCGCGCTACCGGCAGGTGATGCAAGGCATCGTGAAACCCCAGCGGAAAGCCGACGATCAGCAGCGAATCGCCCACCTCCACATGGTCCGACKGCTGGGCCAGGTGATCCGGCGTAAAGGCGCGATACACCAGCCCCGCCGGCAGCGCAGTACGCTCCAGCTCCACCACCGCCACGTCCACCGGCCCGCCCCCGTCCTCGCCGATGCGCCAGACCGCCAGGCCGTTGCGATACAGCGGGATCGAAAACCCGATCGAATTGGCCATGTTGCCGGCCTCCCGATGCAGCTCGATCTCGATGCGGTMAGGATGGTGGCCGGTGGGCTCGTCGAAGAAAACGTGGCGGCTCGTGACCACAAACAGATGCTTGCCGCGCTCGAAGAAGAAGCCGCTGGCGTTGGCCAGGCCTTGCTGGCCCTCGAAGGACGAAACGCGGACTGCGCATAGCAGGATGGATTCGACCATGTTTGCCTGGAGTGCGTGTCGTCGCGCGGGTGAATCCCGCGCACGACGGGGAAAGGCGGATTACGGCAATCCGGAATGCGGTGGCACGCGAAGGAGGAGCCCGCCCGATCGGTTATATAGATGCGGGCCTGACGTGTCAAACGCAGCAGATGCAGCGCCGGTCTCCACGCCGCAGCGGCGAGCCACAGTCATCAACGATCACAAATCKAAGGCCCGACGGCTGCCTTCGCCGCCGCGACGGTCTCTCTGTCTCTCTATGGGCAACCGAACAGATGACCCATGCCGTCCCCTGCTACGTTGCCTCCGATGGCCACAGCGCGTCAGCGCGATGCGCCATGCCGCAGGAGGACGCGCCATGAGCAGAATCTACATCCCGGCCGCGGTGGCCGATGACTGGGCCCCTTTCCTTGCCGAGCCGCTGAAGCACTGGAAGACCGGTTACCCGGCCCGCACGCTCGCGCACTGCTGGCAGGACGCCGACGGCTTCCCCGCCGAAATCGCCAATGCCATCGAAGCCAATCCCGTCCTGCGGGGCACGGCCATGCTGATGGGCATCCCCGAGCACCAGGTCGCGCTGCCGGGCGGCATCACCCAATCCCAGAACGACATCTGGGTGCTCGGCAAGCGCKACGACCAKCTCATCTCCATTGCCGTCGAAGGCAAAGTCTCGGAACCGTTCGACCGCACCGTGGCGGAGTGGCTCGAAGCCGCATCGCCCGGAAAGCACCTGCGCCTCGACTTCCTCGCGCATACGCTCGGCCTGCGGGCCGTCCCCTCGTCGATCCGGTACCAGTTACTCCACAGGACCGCCTCCGCCATCCTGGAAGCGKAGCGCTTCAACGCCGATCACGCCGTGATGCTCGTGCATTCGTTCAGTCCGACCAATGCCTGGTTTGAAGACTACCGCGCCTTTGCCGCCCTGTTCGATGTGGATGCCAGGCCCAACTACATTCATKGCGCGGGACGGCTGGCGAAGACGGAATTGCATCTGGGGTGGATTTGCGGGGCGGCGCGGTATCTTGAGCGATAGGGGGGGGCGGCGCAGACGCCGGAGCTTTTTGGTGAGCTGGATAGCGGATTTTGATGTTACAGCGTGGTATGCGACGTGGGCTTTCTCGTAATCCCTGATATCGGGGACTTGGAGCGAGCGCGCGAGACTGATCGCGGAAATCGGGAGCAGCAGCGCCGCGACGAACCACTTGGCAATGAAACGATGAAGCGGTGCATAGTTCGAACCKATATCTTTTGTCTGGGCGTGGAGTTGCCGCATGGTGTATTTGCAACGCGAATTTCTGTTGAGCGAGAGAAGGACACCGTCGGCTGGCGTTCGCAGGGTCAGATGTTGTGGAAGGCCTTGAGCTTGTMAACTACCTGCTCGAAGAGTTTTCCCGCATGAGGTTCTCCGTCGTGGTAACGATCCCAGAAATCACCACCAAATTCCTTCGGCCTAACGCCGTAGCGACCATCACCAAGTTCAAATAAACACCAATCAGCAGGAATTACTGGATCGATAACATCGAGATATCGGAGCTCAATCACGACCGGTATCGCGTCAGAGTCTCGCTGAAGGGTTACCAGTGCCGGCCGCCCATCAGGAAAAAACAGTACACCAAGAGCAAGATACTCCTTCTCCAAGGTAAAACTTGGATCTACGTCGTCACCTTGATAGCCGCGTTCCCGCGCATAGCAAACGATCATTGTTTATCTTTACGACGCTACAAGCGTTCCATCGTCTCCGACCCAGATAACGCCAGGTATGCTGTAAAAATATGTCACTAGATCGAGATCGTTCTCGTTATGCGCATGCTTCGGCCATTGGGCACGAAGGTGCGCAACAATTGCTTCCGGAGGCTCGTGCCACTGGGCTTCGTCATCATGAATCGTAAATCGTGGATGCGGGTTTTCGGGCGATGTATAGCAGTCCGCTCTAGGAGCAGCAAACTTGATCTTCCCCGCTCGGAGCAGTTGCTCGATCAACCAGAAGAATGCCGTCTTGTGTTCCTCAAACGAGAGGGTTCGGTTCCATGCACTGATCGCACTAAACAGGCCTGTGATCCAAAGGCCAAACGAATCTCGAATGATTTCATCAATGCGCTCAATCTGTCTCATGGATTACCTCCATCGAGAAACTTGATCTCGGGATCGTATGTTGTGCCCACGACCCCCTTCGGTATATCGATGGTCCATGCTGGCCCCGTCTGCCCAGACAACGAAGAGAAATCTCTCAGCGTAAGCCAACTTCAATTCGCAACCCCAGCGGCTCGCCCAAGTTGCAGGCAAGTTGCGGAGCGACACCCGTCAAACCTACGGCCAAGTCCCGGCATCCATCGAAATACGTTTCCAGCACGCAAGCCTTGATCGTCTCATAGCCCACCCTCTCCTTGTGCAGTTCCATGTCAAGGTCCCTTTCCAGTCGGAGCGACAATGGATACCTGCGATCAGTGCTGCAGGTACATCACACAGCAGTTAGTTGCCCACCTCCCTTGCTGAGGGCTATGCTCAAGGCCATGTACAAAACGACACACAGAATGAGCATGAGCAGCAAGCAACTTGACGAAACAAGCAAGTACTTGAGCTACGTCCTACGCCATGAACCTCACATTGGCATACAGTTAGACACTGAGGGCTGGGCTAATATCGACGACCTGCTTGCGGCGGCAACTAGAGAAGGTCGCATTATTGATCGAGACATGCTCCAAACGATTGTGGCGACCAGCGACAAGAAACGGTTTGCCATCTCTAGCGATGGTCAGCGTATCCGCGCAGTTCAGGGACATTCCACTGCAAGCGTAAGCCGCGAGCACTGCGAGAAGGTGCCGCCCGAATTGCTCTACCACGGCACGGCGACGCGCTTCCTGGGATCCATTCGCGAACAGGGACTTATGGCAGGGTCACGTCACCATGTGCACTTGTCGCAGGACGCACAGACAGCTACCGCCGTCGGACAACGCTATGGCAAACCGATCGTGCTAGAGATTGAAGCCCTGCGTATGCACCAGCAGGGTTTCAAATTMTTTCAGGCCGAGAACGGAGTGTGGTTGACAKATCATGTTCCGTTTTGCTTCATCCGCGAATAGCAGCTATTCATTGTCAGTCCGCTCCCTCTTGTAGCGGGCTGACTCTTTCTCTGCCGTCGCAATCCACGCAGCGAAGTTGGCATAGGTGCGGTCCCATGGGGATCTGGTTGGCGTTGAGTAATCATAGATACAGACCCTTGGATTCGCTGATCTATCGTTGCCATCAAAACAAGCCAGCACAACCCACCCATCGTTGTAGTGGCCAGATTGGTCATTCACCATGGCAAATGGAACAAGGGGCGAACCGGGAAACTTCTGAAGCATTGCTCCATAGTAAGAAAGCGTAGCCCCCATGTCTCGGCAGAGGAAGAACCACGGCTCTATGTCGGGTAAGGCACTCTCGCTGACCAAACGCTGATAGTCAGCCGGTAGTCGAAAGCCGTCAGGTAGAAGCGGGCCATTGTAAAGAAACTGCCTCATTATCTCTTTCCCCCAGTGATACGCGGTGGCTGAGTTGCCMCTTGTAGGCAGGCCGTGAGTAGTGCGGGAAATAGTATTAAATATATTTAATTCATCATTTTGTCATTTCATTTGATCGTGCTGCCATGTATCAATCGGAGGTTGCCCTGGACGTCGCACTGTTTGCGGCAACAAATCCAAGAAAATCTAACTGACTGCAGAGAGACTAATCAGCCTCCCGCCTCTGATCAGATCGAGCGCGAGCTCCAACTTTTGCCGAACGTCCCGAGAAAGCTGTCGATGACCATAGGTTTCAACGCTCATCATTCCCAAGGATGTAGCGCCCTCACCATCGCTACCAATGGCGCGCGCATTTCAGCGGCGGTGCTGTTCCCACCACCYGATTGTTAAAACGCAGATCCTGCTGGATCGCGGCGCCGAACATCGACGCCGAGCGCAGGAAGTAGACCCGGCCCTCGCCGGGCTTCAGCGTCGGAATCGACGCCGCCATGTCGGCGTGTTTCACGCCCGAAGCGACCCCGCCAGCAGCGACGACACCGCCAGTCCGGAGATCAGCATGCGCGCAACCCGTTTCATTCCGATTCTCCCAAGTTCAAAGCTACTGCAGTGGATAGCGGGGAATAGTTCTGCTCCCCGGGCAAATAGAAGCCCCCCAGGGTCCTGTCGCGGATGACCAGGTAGGCCTCGTGGACCTTGCGGCCCTCGATTGTGAAAATGGTGCCGACGGGCCGGTAAACGTCGCCCTGCGGCACGCGGCCGGACCGACTTGTCGGCCAGCGTGCGGGAATAGCCGGTGACGGTTGTGGCCATAAGGATCTGGACGCGTCGGGCAGCCTCGCTTGGTTGCGAGACCTCGATGGTCGATGGTGCTATTGAAATCATTTGGGCACAGGCGGAAGGCGCCAGGCAATAGCCCGCGGCGAGCCACCGACGGCGTGAGCGGAGACGGAAGGGGGCTTTGATCATTGGATCCGCTTGAATCTATATTTCGCAAAGTGTCTGGCTGTCCCAGTAGGAATCGCGCCAAGCAGCATATTCATGTGAATCTGCGTAGATTTCTCATAKATGAGATCGCCACGCTCATCGAGGTAGAGCATGGCCACCGAATCAGATGTATTCGGTCCAAATTCGGAACGCCCCCCCTTGCTCGCGCCGCCCCAGGTTATTTTTCCATCAGCCCCAGTACAAACGAAGCGCTTGTTGTCCTCAAAGGAAAACCGCTGTATCGCACTTCGCCCGTTGGGATATGTGAACCTACTTTGGAAGATCCGTTGCCTTACCAGCGATACTTGCCCGTCCTTTGGGTATTGGAAGCGTCCTGTCTCAGACCTAGATGCGTCGTCAATTGCAGACACTTCGTCCGCTTTCGCAAATGGGAATACATTGTCTAAACGCCTGGTCTTTGCCCAACCTTGCGCAGTGGCATCTCCATCCAGAAGTTCGCCCCTCCCGTCATACCGACCGGTCAAATCAGTGCATGCTGCATCAACATAGCGAGACGGGTCGATGTTCTMACCGCCAGCACCGGGGTAGTTCGGCGGCGAGTGGAAGCAACCCGAGCAGGCTATGACCAGAAAGGGGAAGACTAACTTCATTCCACTCATTTGGCATCCTTCGATTGTTGGCTCTGGTTACGGAATACGGACCAATCTATACCGTATTGATTGAGCAATGTCACGCCAGCGAATGGAGCTGCCAATGGAATATCGATATCGGTCTGGATCTCAAACATCATGCGTTGAAAGCTCGTCATCCCTTCCTTTAGATTTCCCAAGCTGTCATACGCAGTMAAACTGCCTAGATAGTCATGAGGGCCGGCAAATGACTCCAGCACCTTGTCCGTGAACGTGCCAGGAGGATAAGGTGACTTAGCAAGGGTACCTGGCAGCCCTTGGAATCCGCCGGTTAGGCCCCCCTCTTTATTGAGAGCTTCAGGCAGAGTCCATTTGTCATTCGTATCCGGGTTGATTCCTGTTCCGGTGAAATCCCAAGCCCCATCCGGTCGCTCGACAACTGTTCCGTATTTTCGCAAGTCGTCAGCGCTAACGCGCGTCCCGGCAATCTTCATGCCGTCGCCGTTAATGCCAGAGCTGGGTCCAGTAGCATTCGAAACCAGTCTTCCATCTTCATCCCTTGTATCGTAGACACCCTTGAATCGCTGGGACGACTCAATCTGGTCCTGCCGCATTGCATCGGCTGCCCAAGCAACAGCAGCCGTCGCAAAGCCCGTCATTGCCCCGGACTTGCAATCGCCGCCCTGCATCGCAGCCGTACCACAACCAGCCACACCAGACGCCAGCAGACGGTCCACGCCGTAGCTGGATCCAAAGTACCCCGCCAGCCCCCCGGTTACCGCTCCCGCGATACCTGCCGTCGCCAGTTKATCGAGCTTGATCGTGCCAGTCACGCCAAGCTGAATGGCCGCACTGGAAGCAATGCTGCCAAGCGCGCCGGCAATGGCAAGGTTGGCCATGCCTCCGGCGGCAAATGCCGAACTCGCCAGAATCCCGCCGGCAGCGGTCGCTTCCGCGATGGATCCCGTCGCAATCAGCGTTGCCATACCCGCCTCGGCTGCAGCGACTTGCGCTGCAGTCAAGGCAGCAGCTGCGGCGCCGGCGGTCACCACGGCAAGCGCCACMGCCGCCACGATCATGACGATCTGGCCAAGCGGCCCGAACCCCTTCTTCTCCTTGATGAACTGCGTATGGATATCGTCGGCGACCGTGCCCTCGGTGTAGTTCAAACCGAGGTTGGCCTTCAACTGATTCACCAGTGCCACGGTCGCGGCCTCGTCGACCGTGCCGTCGGCACCGCGGACCAGGAACGCATCGTTGATCGCACGGATGCTGTCGGCCTCGATGTTCATGTGCATCGCGCTCATGAACCCGCCGGGCTGCACCACCGTGCCGGTGATCACGTTCCAGCCGCCCTGCGCCTTGTAGGCCGAGGTGCCGATGTCCACCACATTGGGGGCAGCGTCGATGCTGCCCGCCTTMACATTGAGCGTGTCGCCCGCCGTGATCACACCGCTGTTGCGCAGCTGGCCGGCGATGTCCAGGGTTACCTCCTGGCCGGCGATCATGCCGCCGGTCGGCTTGGTCAGCGCCTGCGCATAGCCTTCCGGCAGGTACACCTGCGGTACCAGCGCGTTCACCGTCGGGCACGCCGTGCTCGCTACCGTGTTGCAGTTCGGGTCCGGCACCGCCTGCTGCACGTACCAGAGCAGCGGCCTGTCGAGCTCGTTGATCTGCGTCTGCGTCAGCGCCGTGCCCAGCGCGATGTTGTGCGCCTTGGCGTAATCCGCCGCATTCTTGTAGAGGCTCAGCTTCTCCAGGTCCGTCACCGACAGCTGGTTCTGGCTGTCCCAGGCCAGGCCATTGATGAAGCTCGCCTGGCCCGTCTGTTGCAGCGCGGCTTGCTGCAGCTTTTGTCCCTCGGTGTAGGGGTCGTAATAGAAGCTGACATTGCCCGGGCGCAATTCGGCCGGCAGCTGCGCCAGCAGGCTGTCGGGCGTGACGCCGGCCAGCACGGCGGTGGCCGGGCTGTTGTTCAGGTATTGCGCCCGGTCGGTGGTGCCGGTGGGCACGGTGACCGGATTGCCGCCCAGGTTGGCGTTGAAGTGCCAGGCGACGCTTGGGCTGCTGCCGGTGGTGGGCGCCGACGGCGTGGCCACGATGACCGGGTTGAACTGCCAGGGCGTGGTGGGGTTATTGACTGGCGTGGCGACCGGTACCGCGCCGCCCGGCGTCACCACCGGGCCCAGCGAGATGACCTGCTGCGCGCCGGTCGCGGGCGGCGTCGGCTGGGCCGGGCTGGTGTAGCCGTTCACCAGGGCCGCGCCGGTCAGGTCGACCGTGTTGCCCATCAGGTTGCCGGTGTTGAGCACCTGGCCACCGGCCGTCACCGACAGCGTATTGCCTGCCTGAATCCCGGACTCCAGGCTGCCGAGCGTGGCTCGCCCGGCGGTGTCGTGCCAGCGGTCGCCGCCGCTGCGGTCTTCCTGCCAGCGGCCCACCCAGTCGGCGTTCAGCGGGAGGCTGGTGTTGTCGATCGCGCCGGCCATGCCGACCGTCACGTTGCGCCCGCCGGTGATGAGCGCGCCCTTGTTGGTCAAGGTCGTGCCGGACAGCTGGACGTCGCGCGCGGCCGAGATGACGCCGGCCGGGCCCGCGGCGCTATCCTCGTCGGCCGCGCACTGGCTGTTGCCATAAGTCCCGGCGGGATTGCAGCCGCCGGCGTAGGGCGGATTCTGGCCGCCGTAGCTCTTGTGCAGCCGCACCGGATCCATGGTGGCGTTGACCAGCGTCGGCGCGGTAATCGAGACATCGCCCGCCAATGACTGGATGGCGCCAGCCCGGTTGGTCACGCTGTTGGTCGCGTGCAGGCTGACATCGCCCTGCGCGGCGAGCGTGGCGTTCAGATTCTGGATGTTGGCGGCGCTCACCGTGAGCGTCTGGCCGGCCGCCACGGTGCTGGGCGTCTGCTGCCAGGCCAGGGTATCGACGCGGGGATTGCTGTCGTCCGGGCAATCCGGCGCGCCGGCCACGCAGCCCGGCGTGGTGGTGATCTTGCTGTCGTGGAGGCCCTGGTTGGTAAAGGTGCCTGGCGTCTTGATGGCGATCTTGCCCGCTGCMGCCAGGTCGCCGGCGTTGGTCAGGTMGCCGGTGCCGGTGAGGCTCAGGTTGCCCCCGGCGGTGATCTGGCCGGCCTTGCCGAGCTGGTGGCTGACGGTGGATTGGTTGGGCGCGATCGCTGTCGCCCCGGTAGCAGTCTGGCCCAGCGCGACAGGCGACCACGGTGGCGGCGCGGTGCAGGAGTCGCAGGCGCTCATGCTCGGGGGCGTGCCATAAACCAACGGTCCCGCCCCGTAGACGCCGCCATTGTCCCTTGTCAGTGCCGTGAGCTGCGCCATGAAGGCCGAAAGCTCGCCCTGATTCACCGAATACCCTTCGCTGTTGATCAGCGTGGCAGATCGGCTGTTGTCCAGGCTGCCGACATTGAGCGTGACATCCCTGCCCGCMGAGATCACACCGCCCTTGTTGGAAAGCGAAGCTGTAGTGATGTCGAGGTTCCCGCGACCGATGATCTGGCCAGCAGTGCCGTCGACTTGCCGTACGACCGTATGGTCGACGGTGGGGATGCCGCCGATATTGCGGATGTGGTCGGGAATCAGGAGGAAAGGTGGCACGCTATTCCTGCCCAGGGTGCCCGGGATCAGGTGCCACAGCGCCTGTGCAAGTTGCTGGTCCCCGTTCGAGGGTATGACTTCCGCGCCCAGGACCAACAGCACGGTGCCGTCGGGATTGCGCGTGACGTCGGCCAGCGTGATATTGGTGCGTGCACCTGGTACATAGGCGGAGCAACTGTCGCAAGACCCCCCTGGTAGCCAGGGAGAATAGCTGCCGATGATGGTCGAATTGAGCAGGCTGTCGTTGACCACCTTGGTGGTGGAACTACCTGCATCGACCGGGGCGGTGCGGTCATTGATGACCGAGCCGGCGGCGATGTGCAGGTTGCCGTTGGCGCCGATCACGCTGCCGATGTTATTGAGCGTGCCGGAGAGATCGACCTTGATGTCGCCGCCCGCCTGGGTGGTGCCGCCGCGGTTGTCGTAGTCGCCGCCGGTGACGGTCAGATTGCCCAGTGCCTCGGCGGTGCCGCTGTTGGCAACGTTACCGGCCAGTGCCAGATCGCCATTCGCGTGCACGGTGCCGGAGTTGGTCAGCGTGCCGGCGGACAGCGACAGATTGCCGCCGCCTACGATCTGCCCGGAATTGGTGAGCGTGCCGCCGGTAGCCAGGGCCAGGTCGCCGGCCTTCTGGATCGTGCCGGAATTCGTGATGCCCTGGCTGGCGCCGAGCACCACGCTGCCGCCCGGCACGTTCCACATGCCGGTGTTGTTGACGGCCTGCGCGACGAGGGTCAGGGTGGCGTTGGCGTTCAGCGTGCMGGTGGTGGCMGCCGACGGGTCGAACACCTGGTTCGGCGTATTGACCGTGAGGTTGTTGCCCGCCAGGATCTGGCCTGCCGCGTTGTTGAAGCTCCCGTTGCCACCTGTGACGGACAGCGTCAGGTCGCCTACCGTGGGCGCCCAACCMGCAAGGTCACCAGCGAAGAGGGTCCCGCCCTGGTTGCTGGCGAGCGCGCCCGTGGTCACGGTCAGGGCCTCGGTGCCAGCGATCAGGCCCTGGGCATTGTCCAGGGAATTCGCCGCCGTCACGTTGGCGGTCTGGCCGCCGACGGTGCCGCGGTTGACCAGATCGGCGGCATTTACGCTGACCTGGTTGCCGGCGAGCGTCCCGGTATTGGTCACGGTGCCGCCGTTGACGGTGAGCTGCCGCGCGGCAAGCGTCGCACCGCTGTTGGCAATCGACTGGCCGCCCAGCGTGACGTTGGTGGCCGTGGTGTCACCGGTCAGGGCGAGGCCGCGGGTGGCGACCGCATCGAGCGTGCCGTTGACGGCGTTGGCCTGGGTCGCCGTCGAGCCAAGCTGAATGTCGGTGCCGCGCAAGGTGGCATTGCCGCCCACCCATGTGAGCTGGCCGGCATGCATTCTCTGCCCCGCCGTGGCCGACAGATTGCCGCCAGTCAGGACGCTGCCACCCAGCGTGACGTTCTGCCCGGCGTTCACAATGGCGTTGCCCACGCTGGAGAGGGCGCCGCTCACGGCGGCCGAGCCAGCGGCTGCCTGGACCGTGGTGTTGCCGCCGCTGGCCAGGCTGCCGGCCACGTTTGCGTTCTGCCCCGCCGAGATGGCCGCGTCGCCATCGCTGGTCAGCGCGCCGTTGATCGCGGCGCTGCCGGCGGCGGCGGTAATGGTGGTCTTGCCCGCGCTCTGGGCCTGGCCACCCACCGTGACGTTCTGCGCGGCGGCAAGGGTCAGGTCCGCATTGCTGCCGATCTGGCCGCTGGTGGTAATGCTTCCGCTCCGGGCAGTCACGTTCACGGGGCCGGTGGCGAGCACCTGGCCACCGAGATTGGCATCGGTGCCCGCGCTCACGGCAAGCGTGCCGGGCGACACGACATTACCGGTGGTGGTGACGCTGCCGGTGACGCCGGCGAGCGACACGTTGCCGCCGGTGCTGCCCGCCATGCCGTTGATGGCGAGATTGCGCCGGGTCGACAGGTCCAGGTCGGCAGCCGACACGGCGCTGCCATCAATGGTGGTGTCGCGCGCGGCGTTGAATCGGATCGTGCCCGGCGAGGCGACATCGCCGCCCAGGTGAATGTCGCCGCGGCCGTCGTTGCCAGTGGCCGAGATGGCGATCTGCGCGCCGCTCACCGCCCCACCTACGTCCACGCTGCCGCCAGCGGCCAGGTTCACTGCGTTCTGCGCCTGGACGCCACCGGCGCCGTTGATCGAACCGCCTGCGGAAACCGTTACGGCCTTGCCCGCGCTCAGCGTGCCGCCCAGGGTCGCGTCCTGCGCGGCGCTGACGGTGTATCCGGCCTCGCTCTGGCCATTGCCCGACGCCATGACGGAACCGGCGGCATTGAGCGCCCCCGCCTGCTTGGCGTAGGTGTTGCCGACCTTCAGGTTACCAGCGGCATCGAGCGTCAGATTGCTGGCCGACGCGGCGAGATTGCCGTCGGCGCGCACGCCGAGGCCGGCGGCGGTGCTGACGATGCGGATCTGTCCGGCGGTCATGGCGCCGAACGCGGTGGCGTCGATCGCCAGGCCGTTGGCGGCGGTGGTGTTGCTGGCCGCGTTGTTGGCGCCAGTGGCCGTGGTGGCAAAGCCGCCGTCTGAGGGCGTCACCGAGGGCGTGACCATCTGGCGCCCGGCCACCAGGTTGATCTGGTTGCCTGCGTAGAGCGCCGCATCGACGCCGATCGATTCGGCGATCAGGTTGATATCGCCGACCGTGCCCTCGATACCGACACCGTTCGGATTACCCGGCGACGGGTTGGCGATCTGCACCCGCCCGCCCTGCACGAGGAAGCCAGCGGCAGTGGCGGCATCGAAGCTGGTGGATGTCCCCGCGGCCGACAGGAATTGCGGCACGCCGGTGGTGAGCGTCACCTGGGTGGTGTTGGTGAAGCTCGCGCCGTTGGTATAGACCCCGCCGGGTGCAGCGACCACGACCCCGGCCGGGGCGCCGAACACCTCGATGGTGCCGTTGATCCGGGCGGGCGTCTGGCTGGTGACCTGGTTGATGATCAGGGCCGCCGGGCCAGAGGTGACGAGACTGGCGTTGGCGCCGACCTGGCCACCGAGGAAGGTGCCACCGCCGGTGGTGCTGTTATTGAGGATCAGGCCGATCGGGTCGACCACGAAGGATCGGTACTGGTTGAGCGAGATGCCGGCTGCGTTGGGCGTGGTGATGCCCACCACGGGCACGCCGCCCTCCGGCGCACCCGGGCCGATGGTGGTGGTGATCGACGGGGTGAAACGTACCGGCGCGTTCGGGTCGGTGATCGGCGCTGCATGGGCTGCCGCGGAACCGAAGCTGACCGTCACCGGCAGGTGCGCGACCGCCCAGCGCAACAGGCTTTGCCGCACGGCACCAGACTGTGCCGCAAGACTGGCCGGATCGGCGGCGCCCGCCGCCAGCGCCCCTGCCGCCTGCCTGGCCTGCTGCAAGGACACCTGCAGCGGCGCGAGCCACGTCGTGATGGCAACCACTCCCGCGAGCGCACGCACCCACACGCTGCGACKACCACGCTCCGCCATGGAGATGCCGGGCGATGGATCGGGTTGTGCGTTGTCCTGAGGCAGAGACACTCGTTTCTCGCGGTACATGATGCTTCCTGACGATGCTTTGGACTTGTTGCGTCGGAGGGCGGCAGCTAGCCGCCGACGGGCTTTGCGCGCCGCCTTACTGCGTGATMCTGGCTTTGCCTAGCAGTTGCGTGACCAGCGCGGTCGTCGCCCGCTGGAGCTCCTGCGCCTGCAACGCTTGCTGGATACCGGGCTTGACGGCGTCATAGGCCGGCACCTGGGTCGCGCGCACTTCGTCGACCTTGACGAGGAAGCGGCGGTTGTTCCAGGCAATGGGGGTGGCGTTCACCGCGCCAGCCGGCAGGGTGGACAGCGCCTGCGCGAGCGGCAAGGGCAGGTTCTGGGTCTGGCCTTCCTGCGCCGGCACCTTGAAGCTGAGCCAGTCCATCGCACCACCGCTGGCCCTGGACGGTGCGAGGCTKACTTGCTGCGCCACCTTGACGAAGTCCTCGCCGGCCTTGATGCGCGCGAGCGTCGTGGCGGCGGCGGCATCGTCGGCCACCTCGATCAGGCGCCCCTTGTATTCCTTGTCGCCCAGGCTTGCCACGATGGCGTTGTAGCGGGCGCGCACCTGTTCCTCKGTGACCGCCGCCGGCTTGATATGGTCCTTGAGCCAGGCCTGGGCGAGGATGGTGTTCTTCGCCTCGCGCAGGGCCTGCTGCACATCGGGCCGGGCTTCAAGCCCCTTGTCCCTGGCCGCTTCCTGGCGGAACAGCTCATGCGCGATCAGCTGCTGCTTGATGGCGTTGCGCGTCGCGTCGTTATCGGGKAGCCGCGCCTGCTGAATGGCACGGGTGATCTGCTCGTCGGGGATTGCCACGCCATTCACCGAAGCGGCAAAGGCAGACTGCAGGCTAAAGGCCAATGCGGTGATGGCGGCCAGGCGGAGAATCTGGGATTGCATATTCATTTCCTTGGAGATCGGGTATCGGTTAGGCGAATTCACATCGCACTCAGTAGGTCCAGTTGAGGGTGGCCAGCAGGACCGGTGCCTTTGCGCCCAGATAACCGGGCTGCGCCAGCGGCACGCCGACCAGAAGTTCACTGGTGACCGTTTGCCTGGCCCACTGGGCGGAGAGACGAATGCCCGCGCCGGTACCGGCCACCGATTGCCAGCGGTGGGTCGCCACAGCCTGGGTCTGGCCGCCGTCGAGAAACAGGTAGGGCTCCATGCGGAAGCCGGCCGGCGCTGGCGCGTTGGCCCACACCAGCTCATTGCGCAGGTAGGCGCCGCGGTCGCCGGCGATGGCGCCTTCGCGGAAGCCGCGCACGGTGCTGATGCCGCCCGCGTAGATCTGCTCGGAGCCGAACAGGGCCACGTTGGCCCACTGCCCGACGAGCTGCGCGCGCCACGCGAGCCGTGCCGTGTCGAAGGCCCGYGGCAAGGGCAGTTGCAGGCTCGCATTGGCATCGAGCTTGGTGAACTGCACATGCGCCTCGTCCGGGCGGATATCGGCGGGGTCCCGGGTTGCATTGACAAGTCGCAATCCGCGCGAGACGCCAAGCTCGGCGGTGGCATAGCCCGGCTGGTCGCTGGCGGCAAAGCGCCGCAAGCCGCTMCAGGCCGCGCGCAGCACGGTGAGCCGCTGGGGATCCAGTTCCAGGTTGTTGATCTCGCGCTCGCTCTTGCGATGCGTGAGCGTCAGGTCGAAGGCTTGCCGCCCGCTCCTGTCGCGGGTAAGAACCCGGTTCCAGCMCAGCGTGTGGCCGAAGGTGCGGCCGTACAGCAGCGCGGTATCGCCAATGGCGGTCTGGTACTCGGACACCGAGCCGGTGTAGCTGACGGTGTTGTAGCCGAACGGAACCGCCGCCGAGAGCACGGCCGCATTGGTATCGCGCGTGCCGACATAGCTCGCGGAGACCGCTTCCTGGAAACCCAGCGCGTTGTCGGCATCGATGCCCAGCCGGGTGCGCGAGATGCCCGTGGTGCGGCTGCCATAGTTGTCGACRCCGGCACTGAAGCGGAAACGGTCGCCGGGCTGGTTGGCCAGCGCCACCACCGAACTGCCCGGCGTCTGGCCGGGCAGTATCTGGAGCTCGGCCCGGTTGCGGCGCAGGCGGTTGATCTGGTCGACCCCTTGCTCCAGGTCCTGCAGGCGCAGGGGGTCGCCCGGCGCGGGGAATTGCCAGCCAGTGCCGGCGTCCGTCAGCAGCCCGCCGCCCACGGTATCGAACCAGCCACCATCGCCCGGGCGGATGGCGCGCCCGTTGAGGCGGATCGACTCGACCGTGCCCGGCACGACGGTGACCTTGAGCACGCCGGTCGCGAGATTCTGCTCGCCCAGATAGGCGCGCGTGGTGATGTAGCCCCGGGCGACGAAGGCTTCGGTGAAGCGCCGCAGCAACAGGTTGATGCGGTTGGCCCCCAATGGCTTGCCGATGAACGGCGCCGTGATGGCGCCGATCTCGGCATCGGACAGCACGGTATTGCCGGTCACCTCKATACGCTGGATCTCGAAGGTGGCGGACGTCTCCGGCACGGCGTCGATAGGCGCATCGGGCGGCAATACCTGCTGGCTCTGGATTTGCGCGGGCGGCTGGGTTGCCTCGCGCTCCAGATCACGCTGACGCTGCTCGCGCAACAGGCGCTGCGCCGGATCTTCCGGCGTGAGCTGAGACAGCGATGGCAGCGATGGCGGCACCTGGGCCAGCGCCGGACCGGCTGACAGGATKGACACGGCCATTACGGACAGCCGGGATCGCGGAGCGCACCGCATCATTGCCACAACCAGGAAGCGAGACCAAGATGGTTCTCGACGGTGACGGGCGTGCGCTGGCGCGGGCGCGTCACCGTGGTGGTGCCCGCAATGGCAACGTCGCCATCGAAACTGCCCCCATCCGTCATGGTGTCGCCGCTAATGCGGGTCCGGCCAGCCGCCATCCAGCTCCCGCSGATGTCGGTCGCATAAAGCCTGGCCCAGGTGTCGCCAAAGAAGGCCTTGAACCCGCGGTCGCGCGCGACCGCGGTGTAGCCGGTGACACCGCCGGCATAKGTGAGCGGCGCGTTGACCGTCAGGTCGCCCAGCGCCAGCACGCGCCCGCCCACGTTCGCGGCCAGCTTGCCCGCCTGGACGTCGATATTGCCGCCGGCGGACAGCAGGCCGCCCGTCACGGTGGTGGTCGATGACGCCKAGGTGCGGCAGACAATCAGGCAGCTGCGGGCGTAATGCGCGGCGCCGCCGGTGACCCCTTCGGTGCGGAACGTGTCGGCCGCGCGCACCGTGATGGCGCCGTTGTTGGCGTAGATTTCCCCGCCGGTGTTGATGACGTTGCGCCCGCTGAGCGTGGTGCCCTTGTCCGAGAGCAGGTAGGCAATCTGCCCGGGCCGGTCCACCTGGCCATAATCCAGGTCGAAGCTCGTGCTGGTCTTGGTCAGCACCAGCCAGCGGCGGCCGTTGCTGGTCTGGTAGCTCGGCTGTTCGCCATTGGCACCGCCCTGCTTGGTGATCTCGTTGTGGATATCGCCGCCGGCCGACACGGCGAGATAGCCGTTCGAGAGCATGCGGCCGTAGCGATTGAGGACATCGCCCCCGGCCCGGACGGTCACGTCGTCGCCGGCACCGAAGACGATCCCCAGATACTGCGGCGTCGAGGTATTGAACACGCTGCCACCGGCCAGCACGGTAACGGCGCCGGCAGACAGCATCTCCCCGGCGATGCGCGCCTGGCCCTGGATCAGCGCGCCCTGGTTGGTCAGCGCGCCATCGGACTGCAGCAGCACGCCACCGTTGGCGGCGACCAGCGTCGATTGCGTGGCGGCCGAGTCAAGCAAGACGGAGCCTGCATGGAGCCGCACGTCGGTGGCGGCAAGCACGCTGCTGTCTTGCTGGATGTAGCTGCCGGTGGCATCGATCGCCACGGCGGCGCCGGCGGCGCGTATGGCGGCATCGCGCAGCTTGAGATCGCGCGCCTGGATGCCGGTGCCGGCCACGCCGTCGAGGTCGGTACCGGACAGCGTTGCCGTGTCTGCCTGGATGGTCAGCGAGCCGTTGCGCGAGGTCAGCGCCGTGCGCTGGTTGCCCTGCGCGGTCTGGAATTGCGGCGTGGCAATGACGAAGTTGCCCTGCGCCGTAGCCTGCGTGCCGGTAAGCGCGATGCCCGCGCCGTTGTCGAGCAGCCCGATGCCGCCGGTGGCGCTCAGCACCGAGTCGGTCAGCCTGACCGCCTGACTGTGTGCCTGGCTTGCCGTKCCGATCACCAGATCTCCCGTTGCGCGGGTCCCGGCTGCCAGCGTGGCGCCGCTCAGGTCAATGCGATCGGCGGTGACCTGGAGATGCCGGCCGGCATCTACATCGCCTGTGCCGGTGAAGCCGCCGCTGGCGATCAGCACGTCTTGCAGGGCCTGGATCCTGCCGGAGGCGAGTTGCAGATCGCCAGTCCCGGAGACCACGAAATCGCCAGCGGTGGCATAGGCGTTGCCGGCGTGCCGTACGCCGGCACCCTGATCGGTCACGAGCATCTCGATGCGGCCCGAAGCCAGGCTACCGGCACCGGTGATGTCAACCGCAATGCCGTGGCCGGGAATGCCACCCGGCGCCGTGTACCGGATCCAGTCAGTCTGATTGTCGGTGGCCGAAAGGCTCGTATCGACCTCCGCCTCGCTGGTTCCCGCAACCAACCGCAGGTTTGCCCTAGGGTCGCTGTAGCGGTTTTCGATCCTGCCGCCAATGCGAATCTGCCTGGCAATCAGTTCGAGCTGAAGCAGTTCACCGGACAGTCCTTCCGGGCCGATCTCGAGCAAGCCCTGGCTCGTCTTGATGGTGATGTTCTTTTGCCCGGTGGCATGATTGGGCGTCGTCAGGTCGACCTGCCCGGTGGTCAACGCCAGCTTGCCGATGTTCTGCACCGTCATGCCGTTCACGGTGATCCCGTTGGGATTGGCCAGAATGACATTGGCGCGAGGCCCCAGCACACTCAACGGCCCTTCGAGCAGCGAGGGATTGGTGCTGGTGACCTGGTTCAGGATGGTGCGGGCGCGCACCGCGTTGTTATCCAGATCAACGCCGGCGCGCGGGACATTGAAGTCCCGGTACGTGTTGGAGGAAACGCCGCCGACCGCATTGGCAATGCCAACGGTGATACGGCCATTGGCCCCGATCGTAGCCGTGGTGGCGGTGCCGCCGTCGGGCACCACGCCCGCTGCGAGGCTCGTGCCCGCGAGCAGCAGCGCGCCCCAGGCCAGCGTGGTGAGCAGGGTCGCGCGCTGGCCCTTGAACGACTTGAACGACTTCAGGGACTTGAGGGAAAAGCGCGCATCCGCGCTCACGCACACGATGCGCCAATGCGACAACCCGGTGGTCGCCTCGCGGCCCAGCCAGGCTTCCACCGTGCCTTCGCCCTCCAGGGCGTAGAAGCGGTGGGCGRGAGACAGCAGGGATTGCAGCAAGGCGAAATGCTTCAAGACGGCTCCGGGTAGCATGAGCGAGCGCCTTGCGCTGGTGCTGGCAAGCCGGCTCGGCTTGCAGTGGAGCGCATGGCGATGCGAGGCCTAGACGCTACCGGAGGGAAATAGGCGTGGTTTCGGGGAAATTTCCCAATGTGTTGGTGGATCGGGCTGAAACTGCAGAGTTTCGGGGGGAGGTGGGCGTGAGCAGGGCAAGCCCCGCTACATGGCGCGGAAAGAGGACGACTATCGCTTGCACCGGCGTTACCGGAAGCAGCCCCACCAAGCCATCCCCGGCACCCTCAACCCTCGCACTCGACGGACCTCGGCGCACGCAAAATTGTCAATAGGCGATTTTTATTGAAGTCTCTCTGCATTTGGTCGTGACGGCAAAGTACCGGTTTCTGATCGATGAGTGTCTATGGCCAAATCTCGTTCAGGACGCGGCTCAAAGAGGTCACTGGGACACAACCTGTGTTCGCGATCGCGGCTTAAGTGGGATGAAGGACCATGACTTGATCCGGTACGCAGTCGATCACGACTATGCGCTCGTCACTCATAACGCCGCGGACTTTCGCGGGCCGCTCGGTGGACCACCCGGCGGCCACCACGCGCGGCAGCCCCTGCATGCGGGACTGGTGTGCCTGAATTCCGGCGCAAGCCAGGTCTGTTGTTGAAGGTCAGGCGTTGGAGCCCAGCTCTTCAGTAGCCAGCGCGCTGGCTTCCTCTGGCGTGCGCGAGAGGAAGCCAAATACCGCGACAGCCGACAGGACGGTGATGACCGTCAGCACGTGCAGCAGCATGCGGAAGGCGTCTCCGTAACCGGCGACCAGCAGTTGGTGGCTGACTTGCGGCAGCGCCTCGGCGGCGTGCGCCAGGTCTCCGGTAGCGAGCCGTTGTGCCGCTTCGCCGACCTTCCCGGCAGTTGATCCGGCTTCTGCCAGCACCGCGCTCAGGCTGACCTGTGCAATGGCAGCCAGGACAGCGCTGACCGTGGCGAGAGCGATCCCCTCACCCGCCACGCGCGTMGTATTGAAGATGCCCGTTGCCATCCCCGCGCGTTCCTTGGGTACCACGCTCACTGCGAGACCATCCATCAGGCCCCAAGGCATGCCAGCGCCGATACCAATCAAAAGCATCGGCCCCACCACGGCAAAACCGGCAGCGCCGACGTCGATCTGGCTGAACCAGTGGAGGCCAACTGCGGCGATGAGGAACCCAATGCCCGAGAGCACGCCGGCGGAGACCCAGCGAGTCAGCGTGGCGACCAGCACGGGGACAACCAACATCGGTGCCGACAGTGCAATCATGAGGATGCCTGCATCAATTTCGCTCATGCMTTCGATGCCGATGAACCGCAGCGGCAGCATCACMACGAGCACGATGTAGCTGTAGCACGTGCCGATGGGGAGCATCTGCACACCAACAAAGCGCGGAATGCGGAACAGTCTCAGGTCGAGCATCGGGCGCGCCGAGCAAGATTCGACATAGATGAAAATGGCCAGCGTCAGTGCCGCGGCAGCKAGCGAACCCGCGACAAGCGCGCTGGACCAACCACTTTCGGGTGCCTGGATGACGGCGAACGTGAACAGGACCAGTGTGGCGGTGAACGAGATGGTACCGGGCCAATCGAGACCCTGCGCGTTGGGGTCGCGGGTCTCACGCATGCGCGGCACGCCGAACAGCATGGCAGCTGCGCCAACCAGGGCCGTCGACAGGAACACGGAGCGCCAACCGAAMGCATCGATGAGCACGCCGCCCAGGAGCGGGCCGAAGGCGAGGCCGATGCCGAAGCTCGTGCCCAGCATGCTGAATGCACGGGTGCGCGCGTGGCCGTCGAACTCCTGCGCCAGTGCTGCGGTACCGCCGGACAGTGCCGCAGCGGCCGCAATCCCCTGGACGGCACGCAGGATATCGAGCCACGCGACCGACGGCGCGGCAGCGAGTGCCAGCGACGTGAGCACGAAGAAGCCGATGCCGATGGCGAACAAACGCTTGCGGCCATAGACGTCGGCCAGCGCCCCGGCCGCCATCAGCAGGCTGCCGAAGCTGAGCATGAAGGCGTTGGTGATCCAGGTCAGCGAGACCGCACTGCCGCCGAGCTCGCGGCCGATGGCGGGCGTGGAGACTGCACCGCCGGTGAAGCTTAGTGGCAGCACGATTGCGGCCATGCAGACCGCTAGCAGGATGAGAGGTTTGCCGCGCTCGGAAGCGTGACTGTCAGTTGAGGAATCTGGCGATTTCATTGGTGACTTTGATAATGGATTGGATGCCGTCAATGGCATCGAGATGCTCGAATCTGGGTGCGATCCGCCAACGGCGGTTGGGCGCGGAATCCAACGATGCGTGTTTGGCGGGAGGGAGATTGCGCGCGCCGCTCGCCGCAGCGATTTGCCGCATGCCGGCGGCGCAGGAAGGCGGAAATGTAGCGCTTGACCCCTCCTGGATAAAGGCTTCGAATGGCGATTCACCGTATCCAGAATCGAAACAATCGCGGACTTCTGAATCAGCGCTTCACGACGCTGGCTTCCTTCGGCTCGTCTGCCTTGGCGATATCCCCAACCGAAGCATCACCCCAACCGCCACCAAGCGCGCGGATCAGGTTCACCGTGGCCGCGGCCTGCACGCTCTGCAATTGCACCGCTGCCCGCTTCGTCTGCAGCGCGGTGCGMTCAGCGTCAATGACATCGAGAAAGTTGATGGCACCCTCGGTGTACTGCATGCGCGAAATATCCGCGGCTCGCGTAGCCGACTGCACCGCTTCGGCCTGGGTCTGCTTCTGCCCTTCCAGGATGCGCAGGTCCGACAAACCATCTTCCACCTCGCGGAATGCGGTCAGCACCTGTTGACGGTACTTCGCCACGTCTTCCTCGTAGGCGGCGCGCGCATTGGCCAGGTTGGCGGTACGGCGACCACCATCAAACAGCGGGATGTTCAGCGACGTGCCAGCCAGCGGCCCGAGCAGGAACGCGCGGCTGCTCCACTTGAACAGGTCGCCCAGCGTGGCCGACTCGAATCCGCCCACGCCCGTGATGGTGAGCGACGGGAAGAATGCCGCCTTTGCAATGCCGATMCGCGAGTTCGCGGAAGCCATTGCGCGCTCGGCGGCGGCGATGTCCGGACGACGCTCGATCAGCGACGACGGCAGGCCTGCCGGGATTCGCAGGTTGACGGCTTCGATGGGCGCCGCGGGCATCGAGAACTCGGCAGGCGTCTTGCCGAGCAAGACGGCCAGGCTATGTTCGGACGCCGCACGCAGACGCTGCACCGACATCGCATCGGAGCGTGCCGTGGCGAGYTCCGCCTTGGCGCGCGCGACGTCGAGTTCGCCGATGTCGCCTTCGTCGAACCGGCGTTGCACCAGTTTGAGCGCCTGTTCACGCAGGCTCACCGTGTTGGCGAACACCTCAGCCTCGGCATCGAGACCGCGCAGCGTGAAGTAGTTCTGCGCCACGTCGGCCTGCAACGCGAGCTGCACCGAGCGGAACAGCGCTTCGCTCTGCTGCATGTCCGCCTTGGCTGCGTCCACCGACGATGCCACGCGGCCGAACAGGTCGACTTCGTACGAGGCGCTGGCCTGCGCGCGCCACAACGTCTGCTGCGGGACCGTGGTGCCGTCAGGCTGGCGCAGCGAGGCACCAGACACCTGCTGGCGTGTCGGGCCGAAGCCCGCGTCGAGCGTGGGGAACAGGCCTGCACGTGCAGCCTGGTTCAGGGCCCTCGCCTCCTTCAGCCGCGCGGCGGCGGCAGCCAGGTTCTGATTMGCCTCGAGCGCCTGCTGTTCCAGCGCATTGAGCTTGTCGTCGCCGAAGATGGTCCACCATTCGCCGCGCGAGAGTTCCTCGGACGGCCTGGCGGTCTGCCAGGTGCCGGCTTCCGCCGGCTTCAGCGTGGTCTGCGTCCAGTCAGCCGGCGCCTCCTTGAAGCTGGTGCCGGCGCCGTCAGGCACAGCAGGCTTGTTGTAGGTCGGTGCCAGCGAGCAGCCGGCCAGAACGAGCAGGGACGCCAGCAACATCGAGCCCTTGCTCAGCCATTGGGTCATGGATGCGTTCATGATGATCTCCTTGGTTTCCMTGTTCATTGCGCCGAAGCGGACTTGACGACGTGCAGCGGGTGCCCAGCGTGCAGCGGTTCGGCATGCGTGTGGTGCTTGTCAACGATCGGCTTGCTACCAGCCATCTTGCGCAGCGCCACGTAGAACACCGGCGTCAGCAGCAGGCCGAACAACGTCACGCCCAGCATCCCGAAGAACACCGCGATGCCCATCGCACGACGCATTTCCGAGCCGGCGCCGGTCGACATCACCAGGGGAATCACGCCCATGATGAAAGCGAACGAGGTCATCAGGATCGGGCGCAGGCGCAGCCGGCTCGCCTCGATGGCGGCCTGCATGATGGTGCGGCCCTGCATTTCCAGCTCGCGAGCGAACTCCACGATCAGGATGGCATTCTTCGCGGATAGCCCCACCAGCACCATCAGGCCAATCTGCGTGAAGATGTTGTTGTCGCCGTTGGTCAGCCACACACCGAGCAGCGCCGACAGGATACTCATCGGCACGATCAGGATGATGGCCAGCGGCAGCGTCAGGCTTTCGTACATCGCGGCCAGCACCAGGAACACCAGTAGTACGCTGATGGGGAACACCCACATGGCGGCGTTACCGGCCAGGATTTGCTGATACGTCAGGTCGGTCCACTCCATCTTGATGCCGCGCGGCAGCGTTTCGGCAGCAATGCGCTCGATAGCGGCCTTAGCCTGGCCCGACGAGTAACCGGGCGCCGGGCCACCGTTGATGTCTGCTGCGGTGAAGCCGTTGTAGCGCACCACCATTTCCGGACCATAGGTCGGCGTGACCTTCACCAGCGACGACAGCGGCACCATTTCACCGGCGGCGTTGCGCGTCTTGAGTTGCAGGATGTCGGCGGCGGTGGCGCGGAACTGCTGGTCAGCCTGGGCACGCACCTGGTACACGCGACCGAATTTGTTGAAGTCGTTCACGTACAGCGAACCGAGGTAAATCTGCATGGTATCGAACACGTCGGTCACCGGCACGCCGAGCTGCTTGGCCTTCACGCGGTCCAGGTCGACGTCGAGTTGCGGCACGTTGATCTGGTAGCTCGTGAACATCGGGCCCAGTTCCGGTGCCTTGGAGGCAGCCTTGATGAATGCCTGCGTCGCCTCGTTGAGCGCTTCGTAGCCAAGTGCGCCACGGTCTTCGAGCTGGAGCTTGAAACCACCCAGCGTACCCAGGCCCGACACCGGTGGCGGCGGGAACGTGGCGATCTGCGCGCCCTTGATCTGGGCAAACTTGGCGTTCAGCGCGGCAGCAATCTCCGCAGCCGATTCACCAGGGCCGCGCTCCTTCGACGGCTTGAGCACCGGGAACACCAGGCCGCTGCTCGACGAGTTGGTGAGGCCATTCACCGACAATCCCGGGAACATCGGGGCATGCACCACGCCCGGTTGCTTCAGCACGATTTCACCCATCTGGCGCACCACGTCTTCGGTGCGGTCCAGCGAAGCACCGGCCGGCAGTTGCGCGATGCTGACCAGGTAGTCCTTGTCCTGCGCCGGCACGAAGCCGCCCGGCACGATCTTGCCCATCAACAGGGCCAGCGCCAGCAGCAGGCCGTAAAGGACGAACATGATGAGCTTGCGCTGGATCACGCCGCCCACGCCCTTGCCGTAAGATTCCGAGCCGCGCTGGAACACCTTGTTGAAGCCGTTGAAGAACGGGCCGAGGATGCGGTCCATCACACGGGTCAGACGGTCCTTCGATGCGTGGTGGTCCTTGAGCAGCAGCGCAGCCAGGGCCGGCGACAACGTCAGCGAGTTGAATGCCGAGATGACCGTCGAGATGGCGATCGTCATGGCGAACTGCTGGTAGAACTGGCCGGTCAGGCCCGACATCGAAGCCAGCGGCACGAACACGGCTACCAGCGTCAGGGCGATGGCGATAATCGGCCCGCTCACCTCCTGCATGGCCTTGTACGTAGCCGCACGAGGCGACAAACCTGCCGAGATATTGCGCTCGACGTTTTCCACGACCACGATGGCGTCATCGACCACGATACCAATGGCAAGCACCATACCGAATAGCGACAATGCGTTGATGGTGTAGCCGAACGCATGCATCAGCGTGAACGTGCCGACGATGGAGACGGGCACGGCCAGCAGGGGAATCAACGAAGCACGCCAGGTCTGCAGGAAGATGATGACCACCAGCACCACCAGCGCGATGGCTTCGAACAGGGTGTGAACCACCGCGTCGATACTTTCCTGCACGAAGCGCGTCGGATCGTAGACGATTTCGGCCTTCACGCCGTCGGGCATGTCCTTCTGCAGTTCGGCCACGATGGCGCGCACGTCATCCGAGATCTGCAGCGAGTTCGCACCCGGCTGCTGGAAGATGACGATTTGTACCGCATCCTTGTTATCGAGCATCGCACGCAGTGCGTACTCCGATGACGACAGTTCGATGCGTGCTACGTCCGACAGGCGCACCACGCCACCCTCAGGCGTGGTCTTGAGGATGATGCCGCGGAACTGCTCTTCCGTTTTAAGTCGACCTTGTGCGTTCACGCTCAGCTGCATCGGCACGTTGGCGGCCATCGGCGATGCACCGATGATGCCGGCCGCCACCTGCACGTTCTGTTCGCGAATCGCCTTGACCACTTCGGTGGCCGTCATGTTCTGGCGAGCCACCTTCTGCGGATCGAGCCAGACGCGCATCGAGTAGTCACCGGCGCCCCACAGCGCGACCTCACCGACGCCGGGCACACGGGCGAGCCGGTCCTTGACGTTGATGAGCGCGTAATTGCGCAGGTAGGTCAGGTCGTATTTGCCATTCGGCGAGACAACGTTCACGCCCATGGTCAACGTCGGTGACGACTTKACCGTGGTTACGCCCAGGCGTTGGACGTCTTCAGGAAGACGCGGCATCGCCTGGTTGACGCGGTTCTGCACGAGCTGTGCAGCCTTGTCCGGATCGGTGCCGAGCTTGAACGTGACCGTGGTGGTCATGTTGCCGTCGCTGTTGGCCTGCGACTGCATGTACAGCATGTCCTCGACGCCGTTGATTTTCTCTTCGAGCGGCGAGGCGACGGTTTCCGCGATGACCTTCGGATTGGCGCCTGGATACTGCKCACGCACCACCACCGAAGGCGGCGCCACTTCCKGGTATTCGGCCGTGGGCAGCTTGAAGAGCGAGATCACGCCGCCAAGCAGGATAATCACCKACAGCACGCCCGCGAAGATGGGCCGGTCGATGAAGAACTTAGAAATGTTCATGATGTGACTCCGTTGCCCCGTATCAGGCTGCCGACTTGGTGTTACCTGCGCTCACCATGTCGACGCTGCGCGCCTTGACGGTGTCGTTCGGGCGCACGCGCTGGATGCCGTTGACGACGATGCGCTCACCCGGCTTCAGACCGGTTGCCACGATGCGCAAGCCTTCATGGAGCGCGCCCAGGGTGATTTCGCGGTATTGCACGCGGTTGCCTGCGTCGACCACGAGGACATACTTCTTGGCCTGGTCCGTACCGATGGCGGCGTCGTCAACCATGACCACGGGTTGCGTCTGGCCACCGCCGACCTTGACGCGGGCGTAGAGGCCCGGCACCAGCGCGCCGTCAGCGTTGTCGATACGAGCGCGAACGCGGATGGTGCCGGACGTGGTGTCGAGATGGTTGTCGACCGAGACGATCACGCCCTTGCGCGAGTAGCCCGCTTCGTCGGCGAGGCCCAGTTCAACCGGCATCGGCGAATTGGCACCGCGACGCAGCKTGCGCAGGTAGGTCTGTTCGTCTGCGTCKAACGAGGCGTAGATCGGCGACACCGACACCAGCGTGGTGAGCAGCGGCGCACCGGCGCCGACCGATACGATGTTGCCAACCGTCAGTTCGGCGCGCGACACGCGGCCTGCTACCGGCGCCACGACGTCGGTGTACGAGAGCGTCACCCTGGCTGCCTCGAGCGCGGCACGCGCGGCCTTGAGGCTTGCCGATGCTTCGCGCGCGGCATTGTGCTTCTCGTCGAAGTCCCGGCGGGCGATGGCGTTGCTTTCGATCAGGCGGTCGGCACGGGCTGCATCGCTGGAGGTGTAGCTGGCGCGTGCCTCGGCAGCAGCCAGTTGCGCGGCAGCACGGTCGACTTCAGCTTGATAGGGGCGCGGGTCGATGGTGAAGAGCGAGTCGCCCTTCTTGACGAGCTGGCCGTCCTTGAACTGGACCGCCACGATCTTGCCAGGCACCAGCGGACGAATCTCGACCTTGTCGATGGCTTCCAGCCGGCCCGAGTAGTCTTGCCATTCCACGATGGATTGGCTCACCACGGTGGCGGCGTCMACATCGATGGCTGGCGCGGCGGGTGCAGGGGAGGCGGCCGTAGCGCTCGCCACCGAGCCGTCGCTGCCATGGGTGAGCGCCAGGCCCGCCACACCCACGACAAACAGCATCCCAACTGCCATCGTGAGTTTCTTGCGATTGGTAGTCATGATTCAGATTCCTTTTCMGTCTTAAAGTCGTTTCAAAGCAAATCGGGTGCTTCGGTCCAGGAGCTCCATCCATTCGCTACGTCGCGCGGGTGTGGCTCTAGCTTGGAAACCAGTATTACTCTCGCGCACGCATCGATAAAGATGCGTTTCTTGGTCACTTTGTGTCCTCTATGGATACAATCTGGATGAAGGGGAGCCCAGKCGCGTCTTGTGTATGGCGACACGGGTGAACACCTGCATTGCCTGAAGCTGTGCGGCGGCCAGTGCGACGCACACGTGTTTCTAATGTGGGAACTACAGTGCCGCGCAGACGCTTAAGGCGACGTTCCGTTTGATTTCTGGCGGAGCGCCTTGGCGAGGTCGGCGATGTATTCATCCCTCAACCCGCAGTCGAACAGCGCGCGATCCAGCTTGTGGACGTACTCGGCGTTGGACCCAAACGATCCCTTGGCGACGGCGACGATGGACGCGACGCTTTCCACGCTTGCGTCCCGCTCGTACTGGATGCCGGTGGTATTGGCKACGAACACAATGCCGGTCACCCGGGAGCCATCGGCCAGCGCCAACGAGGCCCAGGTGGGCACGTAAGAGCCCGCGATCATTTCGCGCACCCACAGGACTTGAAGGTCTTCCTCGAGATGAACCGAGGTCAGCCGGAGCGCAACCCCTTGCGTGGTGCCTCCTTGCTCGAGTGCCAGCATTCTTCCGGGCACGTCCGACGACGCGCGACCAGCCACCATCCGCAGACAGAAGCTGCGGCGCCAACCGTGGAGAGTCGCCACGTCGCGCCTGTCGAAAGTGAGCAATGGGTTCCACATCAGGGACCCATAGGCGAAGACCCAGATGTCCTCGCCGGGAGGCCTGGCGCGCATCGTTGCCGCGAGCGAGGCGTCAATCTGGGCGCGGGTCCAGACTAGGGCTTTGGGGAGGGCTAAGGTCCCCAGCCAGGCTCCTGAATGAATTGATTCTCTCGTGTACATGCTCTCTCGCTTGGCCGCAGTCGGCCTAGGGGGATCGCGAATCGGTCTGCTGATGCCGCGGGTATGGMAGCATTGTTGGTGTCGGAAGTCACTTGATAAACATGCTAATCTGGGACTCTTTGTCTCCGGCTAGGACACAATGTCTGATCGCTTAGATGCTTCCGTTTCAGATATCGAGGCTTTCGTCGCCGTCGCCCGAAGCAGCAGCTTCACGCGCGCGGCCGAGGGATTGGGAACAAGCAAGTCAAACGTCGGCAAGTCGGTTCAGCGACTCGAAGCGGCACTCGGCACTCGCCTGTTTCAGCGCACTACGCGCGCGGTTCGGCTCACCGAAGAYGGTGAAACGTATCTGATCGCGTCGGAGACTGCGCTTGAAGGACTGCGTGAGGCTGGCCAGGCATTGGCGGCCCGGCGCGCCGAGCCCATGGGCAAGGTGCGGCTCGATCTGCCTGCCGGCTTCGGGCGCCTTCTGTTTCCTGCGCTTGCCGAACTCCGCGTGAAATACCCTCGCCTGAGCTATGAGCTCGCGCTCACCGACCGCATGTCCGACGCAGTCTCCGAAGGCTGGGATATCGTCGTGCGTATCGGAGCCCTGCCGAACGATGGCGAAATGACTGTCCGGAAGCTGTGCGATTTGCGCCTGGGGCTCTACGCCGCGCCCGCCTATCTGAAGCAACGCGCCGAAATTCGCTCGCCGGCAGACCTGCCTGGCCACGACGCCATCGTGTTMCGAGGGCCCACTGGCCGGCTGCGGCCTTGGAAGGTGGCCGACGGTCCGCATATCAAAGAGCTGTCGCTCAATCCCGTGCTGGCRCTGGCCGATGGTCACGCTCTGGTGGAAGCCGCCGTGCAAGGTTTCGGCATCGCGCAAATCCATGACCGCGTCGCGCAGCCGCATGTCGACGCGGGCCGATTGACCCACATCCTTCCTGGCTCTGACGTGCCCGGGCCTCCTGTACACGCCATGATTCCGCTGGGCCTGAAAATGCCGGCCAAGACACGCGCCGTACTGAACCAAATCGTGGCGGCTTTGCAGCGGACAGACTAGCGTCGTCGAGCTGCTGCCCGGAGGATGCAGTGGCCGCTCCTGCTTTGTATTGTCTCCAACGTGGAGACACAGCGCATCATTTTGACCTGTTTATCCTGATCCGGGCGATCACTACAGTTGGGTCTGTTGGCGCGACGGACCCGGTGGTTCGAAGCGCAACGCTAACGAAACCCACTGGACCGAATCATGAAACTCTACATCGCCCAAGCCACTTGCTCCCTCGCAGTCCAACTGATTGCCAATGAGCTGGGTCTGAACCCGGAACTGATTCACTACGATGTGTTMGGCAAGAGCACGTCGAACGGCGACAACTTCGCAGAGGTCAACCCTCTCGGGTATGTGCCGGTCCTCGCCCTCGACAACGACCAGGAAGACCTGCTGACCGAAACGACCATCATCACGTCGTACCTTGCGGACCAACATCCGGAAGCAGGCCTGATCCCTGCGCATGGCACGCTCGAGCGCGTGAAGCTGGATCAACTGCTCACGTTCATCGCAACGGAAATTGCGCAGAAGCACATCCCGCTGATGCGCAAGCTGCAGACGGAAGAGGGTGCGGAGTGGACTCGCAACAAGCTCGTCGTCGCATACACCACGCTGGATGAGCGTCTCKCCGATGGCCGCGCTTATCTGACCGGCGAGCAATTCACGGTGGCCGACGCGTATGTCTGGGCCACGATGTGGCACGAGCGCTCCGGCGCGCAGATTGGCCATCTGAAGAACCTCATGGCTTATATCGCACGCATCAACGCGCGTCCTTCGGCGATCAAGGCAATCAAGGACGAGACCGACATGGTCAACATCCATGAAGCCGAAAAGGCGCTCTGAGTGAAACGCTGAAGCAAGACGGGGCCGCATCCGGCCTCTAGCGTCCAACCGCTCCCCGGAAGTCGCTCATCTCCGTACGCAGGCGACCCGGTAACCGACGCGGTCATGGACGAGGTCACCGCCCGGCAGGGCCGTCACCGGTCGAAACGATGGTGAGCCTTTAACTGCCCTGCACAAAAAACCGGCAGGCCCGCCCCGATCAGCAAGACAACCCAACTATTGCCCCTGCCTATGGATCGAATAACAAACCAGTCTTAGACCTTATAGCTGTCAGCGTCCATTCTTSCTCCATCGAATCCCGATCCACACCAGATCAACCGAYGGAGCAAGAACATGCAAGAMATCATCGACGGCGTACTGAAGTTCCAGCGCGACGCCTTCCCCCAGCGCTCGGACCTCTTCAAGCGCCTGGCCACCAGCCAGAGCCCCAGCACCCTGTTCATCGCCTGCTCGGATAGCCGGGTGGTGCCGGAGCTGCTCACGCAGCGCGA
>NZ_JBFTLQ010000035.1:0-71757 GCF_056396525.1 Cupriavidus sp. 05T41 | reverse complement strand
TCCCCACTGTTTCTCTGGGCGAAGTGTTCCTTAACCCGACGAGCATGGTCTACCGCAACCTGATGTCGATGGACGTCGAGGAAATGGTACGGGCGCAGCCGATGGACGCTGTCGTGCTGATTGGCGGTTGCGACAAAACTGTACCCGCCCAGCTGATGGGCGCTGCATCTGCAAATCGTCCCGCAATTCAACTGGTCACCGGGCCGATGTCCACGGGCCGACACAAGGGTGAGCGACTGGGCGCGTGCACCGATTGCCGCCGCTTCTGGGGCAAGTTCCGCGCCGGAGAAATTGACCAGGGCGAAATCCAGATGGTGGAAACGCGACTGGCCACCACGGCGGGCACCTGCGCTGTGATGGGCACCGCCAGCACGATGGCCTGCATTGCAGAAGCCCTGGGCATGTCATTGCCCGGTACGGCGGCGATTCCTGCTGTCGACTCGCAGCGACTGGTAGCCGCGGAAGAGAGCGGCAGAGCGGCGGTGCGACTGGCGCACTCTCCCATTCTGCCTTCCCAGATCATGACCGGGCAGTCGGTCGAGAACGCATTCCGGGTGCTGATGGCGCTGGGCGGTTCGACCAACGCAATCATTCACCTGACCGCCGTTGCGGGGCGACTCGGCATCCGCATCAGCCCGCAACGCCTGAACGAGATTTCGGATGAGACACCAGTGCTGGTGGACCTTAAGCCCGTGGGTGAGGGCTATATGGAGGACTTCCACGCGGCCGGTGGTATGGGGGCGGTGCTCCGGGAGCTGCGCCCCTTGCTGAACCTGGACTGCCTCACGATTGACGGCAGCACACTTCGCGAGCGCCTCGATGAACCCGCCGGATGGATTGACCGAAAGGTCATTCGGTCGTTCGACCAGCCGGTAAGCAATGTCGGCGGGCTGATTGCGTTACATGGCAGCCTTGCACCCGATGGTGCAATCTTCAAGCGGGCCGCCGCCACGCCCTCCCTGTTCGAGACCGAAGGACGCGCAGTTGTCTTCGAAAGTCTGGAAGACTTGGCGGACCGAATCGATTCGCCCGACCTCGATGTCAACGCCAACGACATCCTCGTGCTGAAGAACGCCGGCCCACTGGCCGCGGGGATGCCGGAAGCCGGCTACCTTCCCATTCCCTCGAAGCTCGCGAAGGCTGGCGTGAAGGACATGGTGCGTATCTCGGATGCACGTATGAGCGGAACCGCCTACGGAACCATCGTGCTGCACGTATCGCCTGAGGCAGCGGCAGGAGGCCCGCTGGAAGCGGTACGCAACGGCGACCGGATTCGCTTGTCGGTGTCTCAAAAGAGCATCGACCTGCTGGTCGAGCCGGAAGAAATCGCACGCCGTCTTGCCGAGCGCAAGCCACTGCCTCGGAAGCGCGGCGGATATCAGGAGCTCTATCAGCGTACCGTCATGCAAGCCCCCGAAGGCTGCGACCTGGACTTCCTCGCCCAGTCCCGTATCTGACGCATTTCGTTTCCACCTCACTGGATTGGACCATGAATTTCTATCCTCAGTTGCTCGCGCGTGCCGAGCAAGGCAAGCCCGTGCGCGTTGGCCTCATTGGCGCAGGCAAGTTTGGCTCGATGTACCTGGCGCAGGTGCCTCGCACACCTGGCGTGCACATGGTTGGCATTGCTGACCTTGTGCCGGCAAACGCCCACGCCAGCCTTGAACGCGTGGGCTGGGAGCCCGGTCGCGCCAAGGCGGCATCGCTCGACGACGCGGTTCGCACAGGCTCGACGCATGTCGGAGACGATTGGGAGGCGCTTGTCGCGCACCCCGGTGTCGACATCATCATTGAATGTACGGGTAACCCGATTGCTGCCGTCGACCACTGTCTTGCCGCGTTCAAGCACGGCAAGCACGTCATCAATGTCACGGTCGAAGCCGATGCATTCTGCGGCCCGCTGCTGGCTCATCGTGCCCGCGAGGCTGGCGTGGTGTACTCCTTGGCCTATGGCGACCAACCGGGCCTGGCTTGCGAGCTGGTCGATTGGGCTCGCACGTGCGGGTTCCCTATCATCGCAGCGGGGCGAGGCCACAAGTGGCTGCCCAAGTTCCGCGAATCGACGCCCGATACGGTCTGGGACCACTGGGGCGTGACGGCCGAGCAGGCTCGCGTCGGCGGCATGAACCCGAAGATGTTCAATGCCTTCCTCGATGGTTCCAAGCCGGCTATCGAAAGCACTGCCATTGCAAATGCCACCGGTCTTCAGGTGCAGGCCGAAGGTATCACCTTCGCGCCGGCGTCCGTCGAGAAGATTCCCACCGTCATGCGTCTCAAGTCCGACGGCGGCGTGTTGTCGGCCAAGGGTGTGGTCGATGTGGTGTCGTCGCTGAACCCCGACGGTACCTCTGTGGGCTACGACATCCGCAAGGGTGTGTGGGTCTGCGTTGAGGCACCGACTGAGTACATTCGCCGCTGCTTCAAGGAGTACCAGGTCTTCACTGACCCCGACGGGCAGTGCATGGTGCAGTACAAGAAATGGCACCTCATCGGCCTGGAACTGGGCATCTCCGTGGCAAGCGTCGGGCTCCGCGGCGAACCGACTGGCGTGGCACAGCACTTCAATGCGGACGTCGTCGCAACCGCAAAGCGGGACTTGAAGGCAGGGGAAATGCTTGATGGCGAAGGCGGCTACACGGTGTTTGGCAAGCTCTTCCCAGCGAAGGAGTCGCTCCGTGTTGGCAGTCTGCCTCTGGGTCTCGCCCATAACCTGAAGCTGCGTCGCGATGTCTCCAAGGACCAGTCCCTCACTTGGGAGGACGTGGTCATCGACGCAGAGCAACCGGCCTACCGTGTTCGTAAAGAGATGGAAGCACTGTTCCGGAAGTAACGGAAAACCGGTGACAAGGCCGGGATGGCAAGGCCTTCCCGGCATATATATCAAGGAGACAGAAAAATGAAATGGAGCGTTAAAGCCGCTGTGACGGCGCTCGTACTTGTGTCCGCATGGCCGGTGCTGGCAGCAGACGCCTATCCCAGCAAGCCTGTCACGATGGTTGTCCCGAGCGCACCCGCCGGGTCGACCGATATAGTCGCGCGGCTCATCGGCGAGCAGCTGACCAAGGACCTGGGGCAGCCTATCGTGATTGAAAACCGGCCTGGTGCCAGTGGAAACATTGGCACAGAAGCTGTCGCACGAGCCAAGCCGGATGGCTACACGCTCCTGATGCAATATTCTGGCTATCACGTGGGCAATCCGGCGCTGTTTCCCCAAGCGCGCTGGAAACCCAAGGACTTCGTATCTGTGGCCCTGGTGATGCGTGCCCCGCATGTCGTCGCTGTCAGCGGCAAGATTCCGGCTCAGAACTTGCGCGACCTGATTGCCTTTGGCAAGAAGAACAATCGAGGCTTGTTCTTTGCGTCATCGGGCAACGGCTCCATCCAGCATATCGCGGGCGTCATGTTCGGCAATCAAGCGCAGGTCCCGGTAACCCACGTCCCGTACAAGGGTGCCGGCCCGGTGGTGAGCGACCTCATTGGCGGCCAGGTCGACATGTTCGTGACGACACCGCCGTCGGTAATCGGTCAGGTCAAGGCCGGGAAAATCAAGGCACTGGCTTACACGGGGCCCAAGCGCCATCCTTCGATGCCTGATGTCCCGACAACTGCCGAAGCGGGCCTGCCAAGCTACAACGTGGAGTCCTGGTTTGCGGTATTCGCGCCGGCGGGCACTCCGCCCGACATCGTCAAGAAGCTCTCCGCATCGATCCAGAAGATCGCGGAAAGCCCGGAGTACAAAAAGAAGATCGAGGAGCAGGGTGGCTTTGCTGCCTACATGGATCCTCCGACCCTGGATAAATTCGTGACCCAGGAACTCGCCACTTGGGCGAAGGTGATCAAGGACGGAAATATCACCGCCGAATAATACCGTGATACCTATCCGCCCTCTGTGCAATGCAGAGTTGGCTGATGGGTATTGTCCGACGAGGTTCAACGAGCGGAAAGCACTCTGCTGCGTGACCGGTTGTGGCAGCGGTCAGATCAACACGGCGAAATCTCTTTGGGACGGCGTTCCCTTCGACGGACTAGTCTTCGCGTGCCCCGCGTGCTGTCTCGCTCGCGCCTCATCTCCACGCGGCATTCGTGCCCAGGCTGAACTGCGGGATAGCATCTGTGCGGCGTCTACGGGATGAGCTCCAGTCAAGGAGTCGTGGCCGGCGTTCGCCCGAGCCGTATGGCCCATTCAGAAAATCCGGATTCTCCCCGTGCCTGTTCTCCGGCAACCTTGCCACTACCGAGGAAATAGGCAGGCCTGTAGCCTGCCAAGACGATATTGGAGACTGACATGATTTGCAGAACCGGAGTAAAGCGCCTTTGCCTTGGCGCCAAGTGGCTGGTCATGGGGGTAGTGGGGTTCGGGATTTCCTCGGGAGTGATGGCCGAAAATGCGTTCCCGTCAAAACCCATCACCCTCGTCGTGCCGTTTTCGGCCGGTGGTCCGACGGATGTGGTTTCCAGGGCGCTTGGTCAGGCCATGTCCAAGGACCTGGGGCAAAGCGTCATCGTGGAGAACCGCCTGGGCGCCGGCGGAACGGTGGCGGCTGCATATGTCGCTCGAGCACAGCCGGACGGCTACACCATCCTGATTCACCACAATGGGATGGCGACCGCGCCGGCGTTGTATAAGAAGCTTTCGTACGACCCGCTAAGGGACTTTGCGTACATCGGGCAAGTTGCCGATGTGCCAATGACGCTTCTCGGGCGTAAGGACCTTCCGCCCACAACGGCTGCTGACCTGGTCAAGTTCGTGACCCAGAACAAGGACAAGGTCTCTCTGGCCAACGCCGGTCTGGGTGCAGTCTCGCAACTGTGTGGGCTCCTGTTCGAGGAGGCCGTGAATGCGAAGATGAACTCGATTCCTTATCAGGGTACGGGGCCGGCACTTACTGCATTGCTGGGCGGTCAGGTCGACCTGCTGTGTGACCAGACGACCTCGACGCTGTCGCACATCAACGCCAACCGGCTCAAAGTTTATGGGGTCACCACGGCGAAGCGAATCAAGGCGCTTCCCAATACGCCGACCCTGCAAGAGGGTGGTCTCAAGGGTTTCGAGATGAAAGTGTGGCACGGGCTGTACGCTCCCAAGGGTACCCCGCCGGCAGTGACAGCACGTATCACGAAGGCTCTGCAGAAGGCGCTGCAGGACCCGATGGTCTCCAAACGACTCGATGAGCTTGGTGCCGAGATTGTTCCGGTAGACAAGCAAACTCCGGAGGGGCTGAAGACTTGGCTTAAGGCGGAAAGCGACAAGTGGCAACCGTTGTTGAAGACGATGAAGGTAGAGGCGGACTAAGACGCTCGCTTGCGTGGATGGCCCAGTACCACGGCCATGCGCGTCGGAGCTAGTGAAACCCGTGACGACGAAAACGCCGGCATTGCGAATGCAAGCCGGCGTTTTCGCGTTTTTGCCCCGCGCCAAGCGCGCATTCAGAACATCCTAGGACGACCCAGGGTTACGTCGGCCCGGCGCGTCGCCGCCTGTGCCAAAGGATGCGGGGTTGTCCCAGTGATTTCCGGGCGCAGCCAAAACATCCACTGATGGCAGCAGCATTATTTTCTATTTCACCATGCGCCTCCGTACTAGATACCATCGATGCAACGGGTATCGATGCACACACCACCCGACCAAATAATTACCTGGAAGAGACATGAAACGCTTGCTGGTTCAAGTGGGGATTGGTGCGCTCGTAACCTTTGGCGCTCAAGCGCAGCCGGCATACCCGGACCATCCGATTCGCATGGTTGTGGGTTTTGCCGCCGGTGGAAGCACGGACCTGGTGGCCCGCATTGTGGGCAACAAGCTGGGCGCCATACTGGGCCAATCTGTCGTCGTGGAGAACAAGGCGGGGGCGGGAGGCACTATCGCCACTGACGCCGTGGCCAAAAGCAAGGCCGACGGTTACACGCTGCTTTTTGGCACTAGTTCCCATGCCATCAACACTTCCTTGTACAAGACTCTGCCGTATGAGCCCAACGCGGTAGTGCCAGTTGCGCTGGTGGCAGCCGTGCCGATGGTTCTCGCCGTGAATCCGTCCGTCAAGGCAGACACGGCCAGGGAACTGGTCGACGACATCAAAAAGAATCCTGGGAAGTACAGCTACGGTTCGGCAGGAAAGGGTAGTGCGCTGCATATGGCGGTGGAGTTGCTCAAGTACCAAGAGCATCTAGACATTGTCCACGCGCCATTTCGAGGCGCAAGCCAGGCAGTTCAGTCTGTGATTTCCGGCGATCTCCAGTTCATCACTGATGCGGTTACTACCGCAGGACCGATGATCAAGGCCGGGCGCCTGAAGCCTCTTGCCGTGACGACGGGCACACGCTCCAGTGTGCTGCCGAATGTGCCGACGATGAAGGAGGCTGGCTTTCCAAACTACGAGACATCCATCTGGAACATGGTGATGGTGCCTCGAGGCACGCCGGCCCCTGTCGTGCAGAAGTTGAGCGCTGCGTTGTTGCAGACGGTCAAAGACCCGGAAGTCCGCGAGCGGCTAGCCAAGATTGGAGTTGAGCCCATCTTGGACTCCACACCCGACAAAGCCGCCAGGTTCGTTCAGGCCGAGACGCAACGATGGGCAGACGTTATCAAGGCAGGAAACATCCAGCCGGACTAACGGTCGCCAATGCATGCCGCTACGGGCCTACCCACTCGGCGCCTGGCCAAGCTCCATCAAGCACCAGCCGTTTGGCCAGGGTCACCAGTTCCGCCGAAACAAAGCTCGCGGCTGGGGACATTCGACGCGTAGCCGCATGTGCCAGCACGATTCGCCGGGAGAGGTTGGGGGAGGTAATTGGTGCAGCCGCCAAGATGCCTTTCTCCAGCTCTTCGGATACCGCCGAGCTGGGCAGAACCGTGTACCCAAAGCCCTTTGCAACCAGAGATTTCTGGACAGCCAGGGAATTGGTCTCGACCGCGATAGTGGGTTTGATTCCTGCGACAGCGCATGCATGCTCGACCACTGTGCGAAGACCGTGTGGCGCGTTTGGTAGCACCAGCGGAAGGTCTCGAAGGCTCTCGATGGTGTGCGCATCACCTTGTGGAACAGTGCCAGGCAGGCCGACCAGATAGAGCTGTTCGTCGAGCAGCGCCTCTACTTGCAGGCCAGGGGAAGCCTTGATGTCGTACAAGAGCGCTATCTCAACGTCGCCTGCCTCAAGCCACTGCAGGAGGTTGCCTGCGTAGCCCACATTGAGCCGGACAACGAGTTGCGGATGCTTGCCTTTCACGGTTGCGACAAGTTCTGCTGCCAGTAACTCACACGTGCTCGGCAGCAGACCGATGGCGGCTGTGCCTGAAATCGCCCCTTTCACTGGCTGAATCTCAGCCTTGGCCCGGTCCAGTTCGCGCAACGCGCGCCGGCCGTACTCAACCAATGTCTTACCGGCCTCCGTGAGGACCATTCCATGCCGCTCGCGCTCAAAAAGCTCTACACCGAACTCCTCCTCAAGCAGCCTGACATGTCGGGAAACGGCAGGTTGAACGATGCGAAGGAGTTCGGCGGCCTTGGTAGCGCTCCCGGTCTCGGCGATGGCCAGCAGTGCACGCAGTTGTTTGATGTCCATGTATCTCCGACGGCACGTTTTGACTATCCAAATTACTGATTGGAGTAATCAAATTATTGTATTTCATAAAGCCTTCCAGTCAATTATATGATAGCCGAAGTCATTCCCCACCGAGACAATCTCCCATGACCAATCCAAATTCCGAGCCCCTAGCCTGGCAAGAAGATATCTTTCAAGTCCTCAAGCAAAACGGGGTTCGCCAGGTTGCTTACGTGCCGGACGCCGGCCATTCTCATGTCATCAAACGGGCCAAAGAGGACCCCGAAATCCGCGACGTTGTTCTTACCACCGAAGAAGAAGGTGTCGGTGTTGTCAGCGGCGCATGGCTGGGTGGCGAGCGCGCGGTCCTGCTAATGCAGAGCAGTGGTGTTGGCAACTGCGTGAATATGTTCTCGCTGCTGGATAGTTGCCGCTTCCCGTTCTTCACCATCGTCACCATGCGCGGCGAGTACGCCGAGTTCAATCCGTGGCAAGCGCCAATGGGCTTGGCCACCGCCAAGGCGCTTGAGCTGATGGGCATCACGGTGTATCGCGTGGACGCGCCGGAAGATGCCGCAGAACTCATCGACGCGGGACTGGTCTCCGCATTCGACGCGGGACAACGCGTCGCCATTCTTCTCTCTCAAAGCCTCATCGGCCGCAAAAAGTGGGTGCGCTGAACATGACTACCTCGACCTCCAAGTCGGCGATTAACCGCCGCGAATTCGTTGCCGCCCTGCTGAGGCAGTTTCCCGATGCACTCGTCGTGACGGGTCTCGGCTCCCCTTCGTACGACGTTTTTGCGGCCGGGGACCGTCCTTCCAATTTTTATCTTTGGGGCGCCATGGGCGGGTCTACCTCGGTTGCGCTCGGGCTGGCCCTGGCACAACCGGAAAAGCAGGTCATTGCCATTACAGGCGATGGCGAGCAGCTGATGGGTATTGGCAGTCTCGCCACTGCCGCAGCTCAAAACCCCAGGAACCTGGCAGTTGTGATTCTTGACAACGGTCACTTCGGTGAGACCGGCATGCAGCAAAGCCATACCAGCCTGGGCACCAACCTCGCAAAGGTGGCAGCCGGATGCGGTGTGCGCTCGACGCTCGAAGTCTCCGAGATTGCGGAACTGGAGAAGCTGACGCAGGCAATCAAGAATGCGGATGGCATGACCGTGGCCCAGGTGTACATCGCCGCGGAAGAGCATCAGCGCGCTCTGCCCCCGCGCGACGGTGTCTTCGTCAAGAACCGCTTCCGTCAGCACCTGGGATTCGCGCCGCTCTAGCTCTAGTCTTCTAACCTATCCGGACAGCATTGCGCCATGAAGCAGTATCAAATGTTCATCGACGGGACCTTCGCGAATGCGAGCGATGGTCGTTGGTTCGAAACCCAGAATCCCTTCACCGGGAAAGCCTGGGCCCAGGTCGCTCGCGGCACGGAGGCGGACGTCGACCGCGCGGTCAACGCAGCCGATAATGCGTTCCGCGCTGGCCCGTGGGCAGAAATGACAGCCACCCAGCGTGGCGCTTTGCTGCGGAAGCTAGGAGACCTTATCGCCAGGGATGCCGAGCAGCTGGCTGAGTTTGAAGTGCGGGACAACGGCAAGTTGCTCGCTGAGATGAGCGCGCAGGTCAAGTATCTGCCGCAGTGGTTCTACTATTTCGGCGGCCTTGCCGACAAAATCGAGGGAACAGTCGTTCCGCTCGACAAGAAGGGCTACTTCAACTACACGCGGAATGAGCCCGTGGGGGTCGTGGCCGCCATTACACCGTGGAACTCCCCGCTAATGCTGTTGGCGTGGAAAATCGCGCCGGCGCTGGCCTCCGGGTGCACGGTAGTCGTAAAGCCGTCCGAATTCACTTCGGTCTCTGCTTTGGAATTGGCTCTGCTCTTCCAGGAAGCCGGCTTCCCGGCGGGGGTGTTCAATGTGGTGACGGGTTTCGGAGCCGAGGTTGGGTCGCCGCTTGTCACGCATCCACTTGTCAAGAAGGTGACGTTCACAGGCTCCGACGCCACCGGCCGCGCGATCAATCAGCAATGCGCGGCACAGTTTAAGCACGTGAGTCTGGAGTTGGGCGGCAAATCACCCAACATCGTGTTCAACGATGCAAGCATGGAGGATGCAGTTAACGGCGCTGTCTCGGGAATCTTCGCGGCCAGCGGACAAACCTGCATCGCAGGCTCGCGTCTGCTCCTGCAGGAGGATATCCACGACGAGTTCGTCGGGAAGCTCGTCGCGTTGGCGAAGACGGCAAAGCTTGGCAATCCAATGAACGCGTCGACGCAAGTTGGCCCCATCACGACGCCGGCGCAGTACGAAAAGGTTCTCGCCTATATCAAGATTGCAGCCGACGAGGGTGCAGACCTTGTGCTCGGCGGCCACCCTGCCTCTTGCGGCGATGGCTGGTTCGTCGAGCCCACCATCTTCTCCAATGTGACGCCGCAGATGCGCATCGCTCGCGAGGAAGTGTTTGGTCCGGTACTTTCGATTCTGAAATTCAAGGACGAAGACGACGCTGTCAGGATTGCCAACGACAGTTGCTACGGGCTTGGAGCCGGCGTGTGGACTTCAGATATCGGCAGGGCGTTCCGGATGGCGGAAAGGATTCAGGCTGGCACCGTGTGGGTGAATACCTATCGCGCCGTCAGCTTCATGTCCCCCTTTGGCGGCTACAAGGACTCGGGTCTGGGGCGTGAGAACGGAATTGATGCCATCCGCGCGTACCTCCAGACAAAGAGCGTGTGGATTAACACAGGCGCCCGTTCAGGGAATCCGTTCACTATTCGTTGAGTCGTGGCCTGCGCGGATGCTTGCGCCGCGCAGCGCCCGTATTTCCGGCGGTTGATAAGCTGCCTTCGGCTGCACCAGGGCGAATAGGTGCCGCGGCGCCTGCCAAAGAACGTGATGACAAAAAGCGGAATCTCACTGGATTTCGCTTCCACTGGGCGTCAGCCGAATAGGGAGCTTCGCCCCGGAGTGCTGCAGTCGGTTGATACCCAATTGCCGCTCATGCAACGCGTCCACACGGACTACCCCCCGCGGCCTCCGCGACTTTGATGAGTTCGTCGATAAGGGCCTTCGCGCAGCCAGGAAGCCCCTCCAGATCCCGGGCAATCACTACGCGCTCGCGTATGGCCCACGGTTCATCGAGTTCCAGAATTTCCAGCTTCATCGTCTGACGATGGCGGAGAGTCGTCGATAGCGGAAGGATGCCAATGCCAACCCCGGCTTCTATCATGCGGCACATGGCCTCGAAACTACGAACCTGAATTCGAATTTGCAGCTTGCGGCGCTCGTCGCGGACGAGGTCGGTAAGGAACGCGTGAAGTGTGCTTCCTTCATGCATGCTTACATGCTCATACTCTAGTGTGTCAACAAGCGAAACGTTCGACCTTTCCAGCAGGGGGTGCCCGACAGGCGTCACCAACACCAACTTGTCCGTACTGAAATGGACGACCTCGAGCCCCTCCGGGTTTAGCGGCCCAGAGATGATTCCCAAATCGGCGCTGGCGTCCAGCACCCCTCGAATAATGTCGCGCGTCTGGCGCTCCTGGAGGTCCACTGTGACTGCCGGTCGCTCTGCCATGAAGCGGGCAAGCACCTCAGGCATGAATTCCGTGACTGCGGTTGTATTCGCGAAGATGCGTATATGGCCGACCGAATCCTTCGAGAATTCCTCAAAGTCACTGCGCACGTGTTCGAACTGGCGCTCGATGACCCGCGCATGTCGAAGAAGACGTTCACCCGCGGGAGTGAGGGCCAGCCCCTTGCTTTCACGATAGAAGAGCCGGGTTCCCAGCTGGTCTTCCAGCGCCTTAAGTCTCGCACTAGCCGCAGCGGGGGACAAAAATGCCTTTTTCGCCCCGCGAGACAGGTTTTCCTCCTCGGCGATGCGTGCGAACAGTCGGAGGTCGGCGAAATCAAAGTGCATAAAGTACTCCTTCAGCATAACTGTATCAAGGCGTCACTTTTGTCGCAAAGGATGTTTTTAGGAACACCTGCCAGGCGTGGGTGGTAGTGCTCCCAGGCACTGCTTTCGGTGAGGCCGAACGAGTGGTTCGAGAATTCGAGATTTACCGTAGGTCACCGTGCTGCGAGACTAGTCCCAAGCGCAGGAATGCAAATATTCCGAGATGTAGCCGATACCTGCCGGTAAAGCAGGATGCGCCGGCATCGCGTGGCGAGTCCTGATTTAATAAGCGGCTGCCGTGCACCAGATTCTCTTGCCCGTTCCCGCTGCGGTGGGCTAGGCGAGGTACTTTCTTACTAAGGCTGCTATGCGTCCCCTTGATGGCATCACCGTTGTTTCTCTAGAACATGCAATTGCCGCCCCCTTTTGCACCCGCCAGTTGGCCGACCTAGGGGCTCGGGTCATCAAGGTCGAGCGGCCGAAAGTTGGCGATTTCGCCCGGGGTTACGACGAGCGGGTGGATGGCATGTCCTCGCATTTCGCCTGGACGAATCGCTCGAAGGAGAGTCTTGCTCTGGACCTCAAGCACCGCGAAGCGCCCGCCATCCTCCAGAAAATCCTCGACAAGGCCGACGTGCTTGTCCAGAACCTTGCCCCAGGTGCTGCTGACCGACTCGGCCTCTCCTACGAGGTGCTGTCGCAGCGGTACCCAGGCATCATCGTCTGTGACATCTCAGGGTATGGCAATGATGGCCCCTATCGCGACAAGAAGGCCTATGACCTGCTCATCCAGGCGGAGTCTGGATTTGTTTCTATCACCGGTACGCCTGAGAGCCCATCGAAAGCGGGTTGCTCCATTGCCGACATTGCGGCTGGCATGTACGCGTACACCAACATCCTGGCCGCATTGTTGCAGCGTGGAAAGACCTGCAGGGGTGCGCATATCGACGTCTCGATGCTGGAGAGTATGGTCGAATGGATGAACTATCCACTCTATTACGCTTTTGACGGGGCCACGCCGCCTCCGAGGGCAGGCGCATCGCATGCCACCATTTTTCCCTACGGCCTGTTCACGGCCGGTGACGGAAAGACCATCATTCTCGGTCTCCAGAACGAGCGCGAATGGGATGCCTTCTGCCGGGTTGTCCTGGAACAGCCTGCACTTGCCACGGACGAGCGGTTTGTCTCGAATTCACTCCGTGCCAAGAGCCGTGTGGCGCTTACGGAAATCATCACCGCTGCATTTTCCTCGCTGACTATCGATGCGGTCGTGGAGCGCCTGGAGCGCGCGCAGATTGCTAACGCGCGCATGAACGATATGAAGGATGTCTGGAATCATCCGCAACTCAAGGCGCGGGAGCGCTGGACGTCGGTCCAATCACCGGTAGGGGTCATTCCCGCATTGCTCCCACCCGGGATTCCGCAATCTTTCGAGCCGCGGATGGATGCGATCCCCGCGCTTGGCCAGCACAGCGAGAACATTCTTCGTGAACTCGGCTACACCAGTGATGATGTCGCCCGCTTGACCAGCGAAGGCGCAATCTGACGTCATGCTCTGCCGCGAACTGACGCGGCCCACTCAATTCGCTCTGCCTCTTCACGCCTCGTTCGGGAGGGAGGGGGCATGCGCGCGTGCTCACTGGAATCTGACCAAATGGCAACCATCACCTCTGCTCGTTCCTATCTCTTTGTGCCGGCCAATCGCCCCGAGCGCTTTGCCAAGGCCCACGCCTGCGGCGCAGATATGGTGATTCTTGACCTTGAGGATGCCGTTTCTGCTGAGGACAAGGACCGGGCCCGGCACCTCCTGGCGGACTACCTGGCAACCGGCGGCTCTGGAATGGTACGAATCAACGCGACGCAGACGCAATGGTTCGAGGGCGACGTCCGTGTGTGTCGCGAGGGCGGAGTCCGTGGCGTCGTTCTGCCGAAGGCGGAAAGCGCGGCAGATGTTGCGCTGGTGGTGAGGCATCTCCCTCCGGGCGTCAAGGTTCTCCCGCTTGTCGAGACCGCCAAAGGCATGGCCAATGTGAGCGAGATTGCTGCTGCGTCCGGGGTAGAGCGACTTGTATTCGGAACCGTGGATTTCCGGACTGAGCTTGGCATCGAGGGCGATGACGAGGAATTGCTCTACTTTCGTTCAATGCTCGTCTTAGCCTCGCGGGCTGCGGGGATTGCTTCGCCAGTGGATGGGGTGACGGTATCCATCTCCGATGTGGATGAACTGCGCAGGGCGAGTGAGCGCGGTCGGCGGCTGGGATTCGGGGCAAAGCTCTGTATCCATCCCGCGCAGGTTTCTGGGGTGAACGACGCCTATCGGCCTACCGCAATTCAGTTGGACTGGGCGAAGAAGGTTCTCGCGCGAGCCAAGACCAGCCCGGGCGCCTTCCAACTCGACGGAGAAATGGTAGATGCACCGGTCATCATGCGCGCGTCGGACCTGCTAAGGCAGGCCGGCGAGCAGCCGGATTGAAGGCATCCATCTTGTCTTTCACGCGCACTCCGCATTGCATTCTAGGAACTACAGTCCATCGTCTCTCAGGCGTGCGGCTGTCTGGAGCGAGACGCCAAACCAATCGTAGAACGACGCTTCCAGGTCGCCTTTGCTACCCCAGCCCACTCTGTCACGCAGGTCCGCGACGGAGAGCTCGAACTGTATCGACTCGAACAGCGCGCGCATGAGACGTTGCGTCCGGCATATATGCGTGAAGGCCATGCCTTGCGTGAACAGAGCGGTCCGGATCCGCTCGGGCGTCGTGCTCAGCGCATGAGCAACCGTGTGCGCATTCCAGTTCTCCTGCGGATGGTGAAAGACCGTTCCCGAAATCATGTCCCGCAGAAGCGGCGCCCATGAGGGTGTTTCCGCGCCTGGGTGCGATGGGCCCAGGGCAATTTCCTTTGGGTTCCCATCGGCGAGTTCCAGATAACAGCTGGACGCGAAAAACACGCTGCCGCCGAGTTGCAGGTCGATGGATTCGAAAGCTGGAATGTCGATAGCACGGTCCGTTCGCATAGTGCGCGAAAAGCCGCGTCGCGTAAGGACATGTTCGCCGTGACAGGAGGTAATCCGCATGGGAAATGCCGGCACGAGTCTGTGGAGCGCCACTCGGGAGCGACAACGAATCTGGACGCGCATGGGGTTTGCTGAGTCGGATGGTTTGAGCCAATCTTGGCCACAGTTTCGCGCTACGTAAATCCGATTTTTCCGAACGCGCCATTCGGATAAGCGCATGCTCGATGTTTTCTGTGCAGCCGAAAGGCTCGTTCCGAACTTGCGAATGGGAAGTTGCCTGTAGCCCGTGCATAGTGGGAGCCTAGGAAAACAGACCGAAGAGACGTTCATGGACACTGCCAAGCTGAAGGAGTGGGTCGGTAATTCAACCGAGTCCCACGACGAGATAACCGCGTTCCCCGTCAAGGCGCTCTCCGCGACCGTGGACCGTGAAGACCCCGCACCGGTTCCCGGAGACGCACTCGCCCCTCTCTGGCATTGGCTGTACTTCTTGCCGTTGCACAGGCAGTCGGAGCTGGGCGTTGACGGCCATGCCAAGCGAGGCGGCTTCCTGCCGCCGGTGCCGCTGCCGCGACGCATGTGGGCTGGCGGGCGGTTGCGGTTTCATCAGCCCCTGCGCGTAGGTGAGACGGTATCGAAGAAGTCCACCATTCTGGACGTGAATGCCAAAACAGGGCGGACGGGGTCGCTGGCCTTCGTTACCGTGGAGCACCAGTATTCCGGGGCGCAGGGTCTTGCGGTGACCGAAGAGCATGACATCGTCTACAGGGAAGAAGCCTCGCCAAATGCGACGGGTCCGGAGCCGGTTGCTGCGCGTACCGACGAAGACTGGTCTCGCGAAGTGGTGCCAGACCCAGTGCTGCTGTTCCGATTCTCCGCCCTGACCTTCAACGGTCACAGAATTCACTATGACCACCCGTATGTGACTGCTGTCGAGCACTATCCTGACCTCATTGTGCACGGCCCGTTGTTAGCCGTGCTGCTCCTTGACCTGGTGCGCAGGAACTTGCCTGACGCCACGGTCAGCAGTTTCTCCTTCAAGGGAGTTCGCCCCACCTTCGTGCCCCAGCGTTTTTACGTCTGCGGGAAGCGAAGCGTGGACGGGAAGTCTGTTGAACTGTGGATTCGCCAGGATGGCGGTGCCCTTGCGATGACTGCTACTGCCGAACTTGGCTAAACGAACTTACAGGGAGACTGTCGTGCTGAACAAAGTCGATGAACATCAAGAAATCCGCGAAGCTATCCGCGATTTGTGTGGTCAGTTCTCTTCGGAGTACTTCCGCAAGATTGACGAAGTCCGGGGTTATCCGGAAGAGTTCGTCAATGCACTGACGACCGCCGGCTGGCTAGCTGCTCTGATTCCCGAGGAGTACGGCGGGTCGGGTCTCGGCCTGACGCAAGCGTCGGTCATCATGGAAGAAATCAACCGCGCCGGGGGCAACTCCGGCGCGTGCCACGGGCAGATGTACAACATGGGTACGCTCCTGCGCCATGGCTCGGCAGCGCAAAAGAAGGAATACCTTCCGAAGATTGCGAGCGGAGCATTGCGCCTGCAATCGATGGCCGTTACGGAGCCGACGACCGGCACCGATACGACAAAAATCAAGACTACAGCGGTGCGTAAAGGCGACAAGTATGTCGTGAACGGGCAGAAGGTCTGGATTTCGCGTGTCCAGCACTCCGACCTCATGATTCTGCTGGCGCGGACCACCCCGTTGGCGGAATGCAAGAAGAAGTCAGAAGGGATGTCCATCTTCCTCGTGGACCTGCGCGAAGCCATTGGGAACGGCATGACGGTCCAGCCCATTATCAACATGGTCAACCATGAGACCAATGAGCTCTTCTTCGACAATCTGGAGATTCCGGCGGAGAACCTCATCGGCGAAGAGGGCAAGGGGTTCAAGTACATCCTGGATGGTCTGAACGCCGAACGTACGCTGATTGCAGCTGAGTGCATCGGTGACGGCTACTGGTTCATCGACAAGGTGACCAAGTACGTCAACGAGCGCGTGGTGTTCGGTCGCCCCATCGGCCAGAATCAAGGCGTCCAGTTCCCCATCGCCAAGGCATTCGTCAATGTGGAGGCGGCAAGTCTCATGCGCTTCAAGGCTGCCAGGCTGTTCGACGAGCATCAGCCCTGCGGCGCGGAAGCTAACATGGCCAAGCTGCTGGCAGCCGATGCATCCTGGGAAGCCGCCAACGCCTGCTTGCAGTACCACGGTGGCTTCGGCTTCGCCGCGGAATACGATGTAGAGCGCAAGTTCCGCGAGACGCGTCTTTATCAAGTTGCGCCGATTTCGACAAACCTTATCTTGTCGTATGTCGGCGAACACATTCTTGGCATGCCAAGGTCGTTCTGACAAACGAAGGGGGCTCGGATGCCGAGTCCTCCTGCTAACTTGCGGCTCGCGAATGCAATGACGGCGAAGGCCAGGTGGTGGAGGTCGCGCTGTACGAGTTGGTGTTCAACATGATGGAGAGCCTCGTGCCGGAGTTCCCGGCATTTGGTGCAGTTCGCCAGCCAGCAGGCAGCAGTCGTCCCGGAATTGCACCGGGCAACGCGTACCGATGTCAGGATGTCCGACGCCGAGCGCCAACTCTCGGTTGGCTGGCTCGCCGGCGAGGGACGCGGCGTCAACGCCGGCGTCCCAAGCCATTCCCATTGTCGAGTCTTCTCTAGTCCGCCTTTGCCCCGGAGATGCGAACTTGTTCTGCAGCGATAGGCATCTGCTTCTTGACGAAGGTCCAGTACGCATCGACACCCATCGGCTCGACTGGCAATGAGCCTTGCTCCGAGAACTGCTTTTGAAGCTCAGGGTCTCGCAATGCTTGGTTCAGCGCAGCGTTTAGCTTCTCCAGCGCCGGCCTTGGCGTGTTCGCTGGCGCCACCAACCCGTACCAGGAATCGGTATAGAACGCCTTCACACCGGCTTCGTCGAAGGTTGGCACGTCGGGAAGCGCTGGCAGTCGCTGGTGCGCGGCAACAGCAAGCGGACGAACCTTGCCAGAGCGGATGAAGGGAAGCGCTCCCGTCGTGATGACGAAGTCGACTCGGCCGGCCATCAGGTCGGTCATTGCAGGGGCGGTGCCTTTGAACGGGATGTGTGCTATGTCGACGTTGGCCAGCTTCCTGAACACCGCGCCCGCGAGATGCTGGCTTGAGCCGACACCGCCTGAGCCGAAGTTCAGCTGACCAGGCTGAGCGCGCGCCTTTTTAATCAGTTCCTGGACAGAGCGATAGGGAGAGTCTTTGGGAACGAGCATCACGCCCGGTGAGGTCGTAATCAGGCCAATCGGCGCAAAGTCCTTGATCGGGTCGTGGTTCAGCCGGCTGTAAAGCGCGGAATTCAGGCCGTGCGAGGCGACCGTGGCAAGCATGATGGTGCTGCCATCCGGTTTCGCGCGAGAGGCGACATCCGTGCCGATGTTGCCGCCCGCCCCCGCACGGTTGTCGATGACGATGGACTGCCCCAGCGCCTTGGACATTTGCGCAGACACCAGACGGGCAACGGCGTCCGAGGGGCCACCCGCAGGCCATCCGACGACCATGGTAATCGGGCCGGGCGGCAACGCCGTCTGCGCCAACAAGAGAGTGGACCAGGCGAGTGTCGCGGAGCCAGCCGCTGTCCGGAGAAGCCGACTTACATTTCCTGCCATGGCATCTCCTTCCACAGTTGACGGAAGCCCGCCTCACCTCGCTCGAGTTCAGCGCCATACGCGGCAGGACCAAGGTAGCGCAGCGGTGCAAACATGGCATCGGCTTGCTGCTTGAACTGCGGGTCCGCGGCAACCTTCGCCATGGCGGCGACAAGCTTCTTCCTTACCGGTTCCGGCAGGCCCTTGGGCGCGGCGAGCCCGCGCAAGGATGCCAGCTCGATGTTGTAGCCCTGCTCGCGGAAGGTTGACACATTGGGCGCAAGTACCGCGCGTGCAGCTCCCATCTGTCCCAGGAACTTAAGTGGCGTGCCACCCTTCTGGTACGCCAATGCCTCGCCCACATTGATGGCGCCAATCGTAATCTGTTGACCAGTCAGGGCGCCACGGACTTCGCCGGCGCCCTTGTAGCCCACGTGCGTCATCTTTACGCCGGAAGCCTTTTCAAACAACAGCATGGCGAGATGGTCGTCTGAGCCCACGCCCGTGGTGCCTACAGTGACCGCGCCCGGGTTCGCCTTGGCGTACTTCACGAGCGTGGCCAAAGAATCGATGTTGCTGGACTGGCTGACGGTGAATGCGCCCGGGTCGTCCACCAGGTTGCCGATGAGGTCGTAGCTCTTCCAGGTGAACGTTGTCTTGCGCTCAATCGGAATAGTCAGCAGGTTCGGCGTGTTGATGAAGCCGATGGTGTAGCCGTCCGGTGCGGCGCGTGCCAGTTCGGCAAAGCCAATGGCGCCACCCGCGCCTGGCTTGTTCTGGACCACAATGGTTGCGCCTAGCTCCTTCTCGAGATGTCGTGCAAGCAAGCGGGCAACCAGGTCGGTGCCGCCGCCAGGAGCGTACGCGACAATCATCTCGATTGGGCGATTCGGCCATGGTGCGGCTTCGGCCCTGGCTGCGACTGGCGCCAGAGCGCCAACCATGCCGGCGAGCGAGCACGCAGCCAGGAGGACGGATAGACGCCGACGACGGGAGTCGGGAGTGGGATGCATGGGTTTGGTCTCCTCGCCGGCCCTCATGAAGCCGGCGTATTGTTGTGGCTATTGCTTAGTCAGTTGGCGGCAGCGAGCAAGGCGGCCTCTATCCGTTGCCTCGCTCTGGGCCAGACTTCGGGATTCACAAGGCGCTCGGGCTTCTCGCCTGTTGCGAGCAGCTCCACGATTTGCGTGGCGGCCAACGTCGCGTTCCTGCGACGAGCGTCATGCGTTACTCCGGCCGTGTGGAAGGTGGCAACGACGTTCTCAAGGGTCAGGAGCGGATGGCCTGGCGGTGGCGGTTCCTGGTCCCAGACGTCCAGACCGGCTCCGGCAAGATGGCCGCACGACAACGCGGCATATAGGGCCTGTTCGTCGTGGATGCCGCCACGCGCCGTACTGACGAATATGCTTCCACGGCGCATTGTCGCGAAGGTGTCGGCATTCATCATCCCCAGGGTGCTGGCGTCCCGGGGACAGTGCAGTGAAACAATGTCAGCGGTGCGCAGCAACTCGCCGAAGGAGACAAACTCGGCGCCTCGCCTGGCCATCTCCGCACTATCGAGAAGGGGGTCATAGCCAATCACGCGCATGCCGAAAGCACGGCCAAGTGCTGCAGCACGACTTCCTGCATGTCCGACCCCGACCAGACCCAGCGTGCGCCCGCGTAGTTCGTGGCCCATCAGGTCTTCGCGGCTTCCTGTGCCATGCGCTTTCATGCGGCGGTCGGATTCGGCGATGCGTCGCATGACGGACAACATCAATCCCATTGCCATTTCAGCCACAGAATCGGCGTTTCCGCCGGCCTGGTTCATCACGGCAACGCCCGCCGCCGTGCAGGCATCGATGTCAATCGTGTCGCAGCCGGACCCGCTTGATGACACCGCGATGAGATTCGGGCAACGCGCAAGCAGTTCCGCGGTAACGAACCAGCGTCGGGGCAGTTCGTCCTTGGCGGCCGTAATCTGGTACACGTGTGCCTGAGACAGGCGTGCCCAAGCCTCGTCGTCGGCGCCTTCGCGTTGGCATGTGTGCAGACTGACGCCTGGGTGTTCGCCCACAATCCGGTTAAAGGCGGGGTCGAGCCAGTAGTCAAAGCGCACTACCTGACGCTGCCCTTGAATTGTTGTGATGGACTGGCTCACAGTACCCCCTTGTCAACCAGCGAGCGGTCCACCCAGGCGCGGTCCGCGCGGCCCTGTGCAATCGATTCAAGAATGCGGGCTTCGGTTCGCTGTACCTCTTCCACGTGGACCGCTATCGCTTCGGCTTCTTCGGCGGGAACCACCAGCAGTCCATCACCATCGCCAATAATCAGGTCGCCAGGTCGGACCACCATGCCGTCGATGGAGACCGGTACGTGGAGCTCACCCGGACCATCCTTATAGGGGCCACGGTGCGAGACACCGCGCGCGTAGACAGGCAGTGGCTCCTTGCCAATCGTGTCACTGTCGCGAATCAAGCCATCGATGACAAAGCCGGCGGCTCCGCGCGAGATTGCGAGCGCAAGCATGATCTCGCCGATGATGGCATTGGGTCCCACGCCACCCGCATCTACTACGATAACGTCACCAGGGCCAGAGAGGTCAATCGCCTTGTGGACCATGAGGTTGTCGCCCGGACGCGTGCGAACGGTAAGCGCTCGTCCGACCAGGTTGCCATCGCGGCGGTGAAACGGGCGCAGCTGACTGGTTCCGGTCGTGCGGCTCATCGCGTCGCTGACATTGGCGACGGGGAAATTCCGGTACCGTTCCATCAGCGAGGAACTGACAAGGTGTGCGGGACGCGGGTGGATGCGAAAACCATGCGGCGAAGTCATTGTTCTGTCTCCTGTGTCGGCCGTGAAGGGCCTGTTGGAATCAATTGGAAGTTGCAACTCGGTTAAGAAGGGGGCGCTGGATGCAATGCGCATCAACATCTGTCACGCGAGTGATGCCCAGCATGGCCAGGTCGCGAGAAATCTCGGCTCGCATCAGGTCGATGCCATGTGCAACGCCATGGCGGGAACCGACCGTCGCCGCATAGGCGAACGGTCGTCCAATGAAAACGCAGCGGGCACCCAGGGCGAGTGCCTTGATGACATCGGTGCCGCGACGCACGCCACTGTCGAGCATCACAGGCAGTTGCGGGACAGCCTCGACGATTTCAGGCAGGGCTCGCATTGAAGCGATGGCGCCATCAAGCTGTCTGCCACCGTGGTTGGACACGATGATGCCGTCGACGCCGTGCTGATGAGCGAGGCGCGCATCTTCTGCGGTCAGGATGCCCTTGACGACTAGCTGCCCCCGCCAGCGGCGACGGATGGTCGCCAGGTGGTCCCAGGTGAAATGGGCGCGGTCCGAGAAATCCCGCAGCACGTCGCGCGAGACGATGGGTGCACCGCGGTGGGCGTAGGCGTTCTCGAAGTGCGGCACGCCGTGGCGCAGCAGGGTTCGGGCGAAGGTGCCGAGCAGCCAGCGCGGATGGGTGATTCCTTGCCAGGCAAGGGCTGCACTAGGCCGTAGCGGCGTGGAAAAGCCCGCGCGTGCGTTGTTTTCGCGGTTGCCCGCCACGGGCGTATCCACTGTGATGACGAGGGTCTCGACCCGGGCCGCTTCAACCCGCGCAAGCAGGCCTTCGATGTGGCGCATGTCACCGGGCAAGTAGGCCTGGAACCAGGTCCCTGGAGCGGCTTCCATGACCTCTTCGAGCCGAATCAGGGACGAACCGCTCATGATGGCCGGCACGGACGCCTGGCAAGCTGCCTGGGCCATGATGACGTCCCCGCGGTACGCGAACAGCGCGGAGATGCCCATGGGTGCGAGACCGAATGGCGCGGCATATCGCTGGCCGAACAAGGTTAAGCTCAGGTCCCGCGTAGAGACGCCGACCAGCACGCGTGGTCGCAGTGCGATTTCCTCGAACGACCGTCGGTTCTGACCCAGGGAGATGTTGTCCTCGACCGCGCCGCTTACGTAGGCGTACAGCGGCTTGGGCAGCCGCTTGCGAGCCAGCGGCTCGAAGTCCTTCAGCGACAACACCTGCTGCTTCAGCCAGGCGATGTCGTGGTCACTTGCTTCAACCGTATCCTTGCCACCGGGTTGAAGTGCAGTAGTCTGTGCGGCCTCGTCGAGGGGAGCGGCTGACATGGGAGCGATTCCTATAGGTTGGAGCAAATCTAACAACCTGCACGCAACGATAAAAGCGAAAAATAACGAAGATATAATTTCGCTTTTTGGAAAATATCGACCATCGGTCGTTGGGACTTGCCATGACGCTTAAGCAACTCGAAGCTTTCTACTGGGCGGCAACCTGCGTGAACTTCACGGTGGCGGCGGAGCGCGTCCACCTGTCGGTCTCGTCTCTCTCAAAACGGATTGCCGAGCTGGAGGCGTCATTGGGCGTAGCGCTGTTCGACCGCAGCGGGCGAAGCGCCGAGCTGACCGTCCAGGGCGAGCAGATGCTGCCGCAGATTCGCGCGATGCTGCACGCCGCCGCAGAGTTGCGGCAATCGGCGGGGCAGCGTCAGGGCTTGATTGGACGATGCCGTATCGGCTTGGGCGAGTTGAGCGGACTTACCTGGTTGCCCAAGCTCGTGCGTGAAGTGTCGTCACGCCACCCGGGCCTATTGCTGGAGCCCCATCTCGATATCGGGCAGGTCCTTGAGCAGCGCCTCCATGACGGGGAGCTGGATATCGGCGTTCTCGCCGGGCCGTCCACCCGCAGCAGCTTGGCAGCCGAGAGGATTGGTCAGGTGGACTTTGCGTGGGTCGCTAGCCAGTCGTTCCTCCAGATGGCCGGCACTGACGAACCGCGGGTGCTCATGGGAGCGCAGACGTTGCTGACGCTCCCCGTTGGTGCCGGGGGGACGAGAGTGCTCGACCAATGGCTGGCGCGCCGTGGGCTCATGGTCGGGCGGCGCCTGATGTGCAATAGCTGGGGCGCTGTCGTTGGAATGCTGGTTGAAGGGCTCGGTTTCGGATTCGTTCCGAGGTTGTGGGCTGACGCACTTGTCGAACGGGGAGCACTCCGAATCTTGCCGGATAGCGACGCTCTGGAGCCGCTTCACTATGCAGTGCAGTGGCGCCGTGATGACACCCGGCCGTTGATTCTGGCGATGCGCGAGATTGTCCGTGGCGTAATCGATTTCCAAGCTCCACGTTGTTTCGTCTAGGCACAGTGCTTGCCACATCTGAGCACGGTAATTCCCGGTGGTGAAAAGGGTTCTGAAGAGACTCTCTTCATGACCAGCGCCACTTCGAGTAGGAACTGGGGCCGGCGGACCTGAGCGGCGTCACGGTTCTCGCCATGCACGAGTTTGCCATTCAGAATGGACGCCGCTACGCCACGGTCATTGGCGAGCGGTCGAGCAAGCGGGTGCTGTGGGTGGAGCATGGGCGTTCGCGCGAGGACATCCGCCCAATTCTTTGATCGGCGCGGCCCTGACGGATGTGCCCGGCTACGTGCAGCGGTCATGAATATGAATACAGCCTGCGAGCTCGAGACCGGATCAAGGTGGTCAAGCGCGTGGCCTACGGCTTCCAGGATGACCACTACTTCTTTCTCACGATGCAGGCGGCCTTCCCTGGTATTCGGTGATGAACACCCTGCTGGTGCGGCAGGCTCGGACCGCGAGCACACTTCCGTGACCTCGCAGAAACGGGTACGCATTTCCCAGGCCGAAGCCTCTCGATCCTTTAGCGCCAAAGCCGAATTTACCTCACCGCAGCATGGGCAACGCTTTGAGCTAGGAAAGAAGCGATCCGCCGTCACTAGCGTTGTCCCATACCACACGCTCTTGTTCGATCTGGCGACGAATCTCGCCGAATGCCACGTCGAGAAAGGCGCGGTTCAGGTCAGCTTTTTGACGGTCATTTCTTCCCGGTGAAAGTCGGCGAATACGCCATCACCGTTGGAGACGGCATTGTGATGGTAAAGCGCAAGGGCAGCAGCTGTCGGTTGACGGTAGCCAAAGTGCTTGGCACGGTGAACGCCGACGGCGTGGAAGTGCTATGCCTGGATCGACTGGTGCATAACCACTACGAGTCCGAGATGGATGGCTGGCATGTGGGCGGCGCCGTGGCGACGCTTCTGTCGCGCCCAATCGGCCCCGTCCTGTTGAAAGCCCCACTAAATTCGTCGTTTTTCGACCGGCCCAACTAGGGTGATTGGCCTTTGCCTTGGCTAGTTGAAAAAGAGAGCCTCACCGTTCTGTAGCGGTGAGCCTTCGACTCAGGGAAAATAATCCATACCAACCGATCGCGACGCCGATCGTCTCTTCTCACACATGCAGGATGATCTTTTGCAGCAGGGCAGTTAGATCCCGACGCTGATCTATGATCAAGTGCACATAAATGGTGTCGTCCCTGACTTCATAGATAATTCGATTCTTTCCGCAATGCACTTCGCGGAACCTGTTCGCGGTTAGCCCACTGAGTTCATCGACAATGTGACCGAATTCCGGAAACTCCCGGATGCGAGTTATGGACGCCTGGATCTGAGCATATGAGTCTTCCCAGACGGTCATTCCAAATGCGTCCACAACGTAGCGGCGCACCCGCCTCAGTTCGGCTTTACCGCTGTCGAGAAGCTTCGCCCGCAGCAATTTGGAGGCCATCAGCGCCGCTTCTCTTGTCGGTCCAGTTCGTCCAGTTCTGCGAACACATCATCGATGTCGGAAAACTTTTCCTGCTCGATCTGCTTTTGCCCAAGGGCCAGGATCTTCAGCAGGGCCAATGTCTGCCGGTCGGATTCGTAGCTGCGTACGTCTTGGACAACAAGCTTGGCTTCGCCGTTTTGGGTGATGATTAACGGTTCACCGGATTCAGCGAGGTCCTTGACGATCTGTGCGGCTTCACTCTTGAGATAGCTGATCGGCTTGACGTGATCGGCGATTCGCATCGCACGGCTCCTGTGGATGGCATGGGTAGACCGAATATAGTCCATTAACAGTCTTCCGTCAACTTCGCCCGCCCCCCTGTACCCTGCCGCGCAACCGAGGGCGACCATGATCTCGGAAGGCGACTGCGCGCTCAGTACATTCCGCAGGAAGTTGTCCGGACACTGCTGTAACGCCTACCGCTGGGGGAGCGGCGATATAGACGGCGACCCGCCGTGTCCGAGCCACATGAGTCATTGAGCCTACGTTCCAATGTTGGATTGGCCTGCAAGCGACCGCTCACCGGCGCTTCGTTCCAGTACAGGCTCGTTATCGACAAAGCGACCGATCTTTCGTAATGGAACGTGACGGGTCTTCCGGGCTTGTCTATCCGGTTCGGCCACCAGCCGAGAAGGCATGCCGATCAACGTCCAACTGGTGTCTGGTCGGCAGGCTGAGTCGACGATTCGTCACCTCGCCTCGCTACTCGAAAGCGTTAGCGATTTCCGCGTCTCAACTGCGCGGTGAAAATATGCCGCCCGCTCACTCCCAATTAGCGGCAGATTTCGCGTTGGTTTCTCGCGGGCGCGCCGCGACCGGCTGGAAATGTGCCGCTTAAGCACTTCGATGGCTACTGGCGCGTCGTGACGCGCGCGAGCAGCAGTCCTCCACGCCTGGTAATTTGTTCGGCCGAGATTTCGCCGCCGCTGTGAACGAGGGCATCGAAGCGAACAAGGCGATAGCCCGTGCCGGGAATATCACGCCGTAGTGAAGTTATTGGGGATGAGCAGACGTCACGCGTACCTGGTGCGCGGGAGTCTCGCTCTGCGCTGACGACTGGCGTCATAAGACCGGTTTCAGCCATTCCGCGCGGTGTTTGTCAGCCGCCGGTCCAGAATATCGCATCACTATCGTTGTTGCGCCTGTCATGCCGTCCCGCGCAGCAAGCGCCCGGCAAATCGGGGCTGCCGCAACTTCTCCAGCCACCACTGCAGTGCGCGTCCTTCTCGATCACTGCGCCACGCGACATACGACACGGTCGGCTCGCGCGGATCGGTCGTCATCTTCTCCACAAGTTCGCCACTTTCCAGCAAAGACGCAACGCGGTGGAGGTGTTGGAGGATTATCGTCCCCAACCCGACCCTATCCGTGTGCTTTATCCCAGCAAGCGACACATGTCCCCACGCATCCGGGCCTTCATCGATCTGTTGGTGGAGCGCTGGGACGCTGGCGTACCGTGGGAATCGCTGCTGGATAAGCGAGCAGACCTGTCGCAAACCGGAGATTTCGCGCGCTGATGAGCATGTTTCTGCGCCGCCGCCGTGCAAACACGGCAGACAACGCCAAGCGAATGATTGCGCCTGTCCAATGGCGCGCATTTAAGTGATTTTAACGTAACTTGGATGGCACGGCGCGATGTTGAGGGGGAAATACTAGAACCAGTTGCGCCCTCACTTTTCAGGCCCGTGACCGCTCACCAGATGTGCGGGAAGCCCCGGAGTTTAGTCCGGTGTCGAGAGCACGGACGCCGCAGGCGTCCTAGTAGGGCGCTTGCTGTTCCTCAATGTATTGCCGAAGGATATCTATCGGCGCACCGCCGCACGATGACGCGATATAGGAAGGCGACCACAACACGCCCCGCCGCTTCAGCCACAGATGAAAGTCTCCAAACTGCTGTCGGAGCATACGTGATGACACGCCCTTCAGCGACGCGACGAGATTCGACAGCGCCACCTTCGGCGGGTAGCCGCCGCCCCCTATGCCGATCAAGACCTTGATTTGATCATCGGAAGCTCGGCGGACGAATGGCCGAGGCCGGGAACCGCCGGTCGCCGCGGTTTGCCGATGTCTAGCCTCCGTCATCCAAGCCCGAAATGGCGTCCTATGGTAAGGTTGGCCGGGTGAGTTCATGGACTTCAACTGGTGACGCATGGACCGCATCTATGTGATGCTGGGAGTGATGCAGCGTGAGTGATGCGAAGCAGGAAACGCGGCGGACGCTGCGGACCGAGAGAGTTGCAATCAGCAGGGCTTTGCGCCTGAGCGTGCCGCCAGAGGCCAGGCCTGCACCGGTCAACCGGAAAGACTGGCTGCGGCAGAGGAAAGAGCAATTGCAGGCTGCCCGTGCCGCTGCCAAGCAAAGGCGCGATCTGCTAAGAGCCGAAATCATGTCGGCCGTGCAGGATGTTGTCCGGGAGGAACGCGCTGCTGCGCGGCTAGAAGCCGAACGCCTGAAGGCGGAAGCCAAGGCCGCGCGGACCTACGCGCGCGAGGGCGCTCGCGCCGCCGCCAAGTTTGAGCGCGGCCAACCAACCCGCCCGGCGCCCAAACGAAAGACGCTTTCCAATGAGAAACGCAAGCTGGTCTCATACACCGATCTGTTGCGGATGCTTGGGTGACCTGGCGGAAGTTCGACGGGGCGGACTACCGATCGATTTCATGGAAAGCGGCGTCGATCTCGTGATCCGACTCGACGCCTTGTCAGAAAAGCGGCTGAACGCGCGGTAGACCTGTCGAAATGGCGGGGACCCTAAGCGGACATTCATGAGACGGGTCCCGGCGCGCCTCAGTGCCGCCCGGCCACCTGCTGGCGCTGGTAGGCACCCAGCGTCAGCCGCATCGCATCGCGCACCGCCTCCACCGAGCGGTTATCGTCATCGCCCTTGCGCGTCACCATCGACAAGGTCAGCACCGGCGCCGCGCGGCCCAGCCGTACCAGGCGCACGGGGTAGTTCTGCACCAGCGTGGGATCGGGGCCCTGCAGGATCGACACCCCCAGCCCCCCGCTGACCATTGCCACGATGGCCGGCGCACTGTCGAATTCCAGGGTGCCGCGGATCTCGGACACGTGCGCATGCACGAATTGCGCCGCCATCGCGCCCGAGACGGTATTGCGGTCATAGCGGATCCAGTCGTACAGGCGGAACAGGGACGCCACGTTGGTCTCGGTCGCGCCGGGCGGTGCAATCATCACCAGCTCGCGCCGCAACATTGGCGTCCAGCGCAGCCGGGCCGAGCCGCCCGATGGCGGTTGCGCCACCAGTGCTGCATCGATATCCCCGGCCTTGACCGAGGCCGTGAGCGTGCTGCTGCGCCCGCGCACCAGGCGCAGTTCGAGCCGGGGATGGCGCTCCCGGACATAGCGCACGATGCCGGGCAGCACGATCGGCTGCAGCGATTCGATGACCCCCAGCCGCACCACGCCTTCCACCACGAGCCCGCCGCCGGCCCGCAACGCCTCAAGGCCTTGCAGCGCCTGGCGCAGGGTGTCGGCCACCTCGTGGGCAAGCTGGTTCGGCCGCGCCTGCAGCCCGGAGCGATCGAACAGCGGCTTGCCCAGATACAGCTCGAGCTGCTTCATCTGCATGCTGACGGCGCTTGGCGTGACGTTGGCCTGGCGGGCTGCGCCCGCAAAGGTGCCAGTCTGCAGCACCGCCTCAAGGGTATGGAAGGTCTCAATCTTCATCAAAAACTCTTACGAAGAAACTCAAATATGTTCGCTTTTCTAATGATAGGCGACATCGATAGACTGGCTTCCAACGTCACGCACACAAACGGAGGAGACCCCAGACATGTCAGCCATCGCCACATCCCAACGCCCTCTGCCCTGGACCGCCCGCCAGGCCCGCGAAGACCGTAGCTGGATCCTGCGCATGACCGAGGCCGAGATCCAGGGCATGCGCGACGCGCTCGACCATGCCAGGGCGCTGGGCAAGCCGCTGCTGGACATGGAACAGGCCGACTTCCCGCTGAACGAGGCCGCGCGCGGCGTGCTCGAGCGGGCCATCGACATCACGCAGGGCGGCTGGGGCATGTGCCTGGTCAAGGGTTTCCCCGTCGACGAGTGGAACGAGGAAGAAGCGCGCCTGGCCTATTGGGGCATGAGCCTCTACATGGGCGTGGGCCGCACGCAGAACCGCGCCAGCCAGTTCATGAACGACGTGCGCAATGAGGGCGGCGAGTACAAGGTCAAGGGCGGTCGCGGCTATAACACCAATGCCGGGCTCGACTTCCACCAGGACTCCTGCGATGTGGTGGGCCTGCTGTGCCGCCGCACGGCCAGGTCCGGCGGCACCAGCAAGGTGATCAGCTCGATTGCACTGTATGAGGCAGTGCAGCGGCGCCGCCCCGACCTGATCCCGGTGCTCAAGGGCCCGTTCTTCCACAGCTACCAGAGCACACAGGATCCGTCGCAGCCACCGTACTACCGCTGCGCGATCTTCGGCAGCCATCCTGAATTCTTCTCGGCGCGCACCAACCGCAAGAACACCGTCGCTGCCCAGCGCGACTTCCCGGAACTGCCGCGCCTGACGCCGGCACAGGTCGAGGCGCTGGACCTGCTCGACGAACTGATGCCCAGCGACGAGCTCTGCTTCACCATGGAGCTGGAACAAGGCGACATGCAGCTGCTGAACAACTACGTCACGCTGCATTCGCGCACGCCGTTCGAAGACCATGACGAGCCGGACCGCAAGCGTCACCTGTTCCGCCTGTGGCTGGCCGTGCCGGGCTCGCAACCGCTGCCCGAGGACTGGAAGGAGTACTACGGCGACGTGCGTGCCGGATCGGTGCGCGGCGGCGTGCGTGGCAGCGCCATCACGCAGGCCTTCCTGGATTACGAGAAACGTCAGGCGGCCGCGCTCGGCATGCTGTTCGAAACCTGGCGTCCGCAACTGATTCAGGAAGACATGGCACGCATCCTGGCCGGGCAGGGTGCCAGCGCATCCGAGGCAGCTGCCGCATGAACGCCGCCGCCAAGCCTGTGCCTTCGCTGAAGGAGCGCCTGCGCCGGCGCGAGCCGGTGCTGGCGCCGGGGGTCTACGATGCGCTCAGCGCACTGCTGGCCGAGCAGGCCGGTTTCGAGGCGCTGTATCTGTCGGGTGGCGCCGTCGCCTACACCCTCCTGGGCCGTTCCGACGTCGGCCTGACCACCGCCACCGAGACCGCAGACGTGCTGGCGCGCATCACCGATCGCGTGTCGCTGCCGGTGATCGTGGACGGTGACACCGGCTACGGCAACGCGCTCAATACGCAACGCACCGTGCGCGCCTTCGAACGCGCCGGCGCCGCGATGATCCAACTGGAAGACCAGGGTTTTCCCAAGCGCTGCGGCCATCTGGCCGGCAAGTCGCTGGTGCCGGTGCGTGAAATGTGCGGCAAGCTGCGGGCCGCGCTGGACGCGCGCCATGATGAAGGCACGCTGATCCTCGCGCGCACCGACGCGGTCGCCGTAGAAGGCCTGGACGCCGCCATCGAACGCGCCGAGGCCTACCTCGCCTGCGGCGTGGATGCGCTCTTCATCGAAGCCGTGGTGTCGGCCGGCGATATGGACAGCGTCTGCGGCCGCTTCGCCGCGCGCGTGCCGATGCTGGCCAATATGGTCGAGGGCGGCAAGACGCCGATCCAGAGCGCGTCGGAGCTGGGCGAGCGCGGGTACCGCATCGTCATATACCCGGGCGGCACCGTGCGCTTCGCCTCGCACCAGTTGCAGCGCTACTTCGCCGGGCTCAGGGCCGACGGCAGCACGCGCGCCTTCATGGAGGAAATGAACGACTTCGACGCACTGAACCGGCTGATCGGCACGCCTCAACTACTCGATGCCGGCCGCCGCTATGCGGAGGACGACTGACCCATCCGGGCCGTCCCGCCGCACCCATTACCAGACCCAGAACGACATTGGGGGAGACAATATGACCAACCGCCTGCACGCTTTCCTTGGCGCCATGCTCTGTGCGGTCGCCGCCACCGCGGCCGCCGCCTACCCTGACAAGCCCATCAAGCTGGTCGTGCCGTTCCCGCCCGGCGGCAATATCGACGCCACTGCGCGCATCGTCGCCGCCGGCCTGTCCGAATCGCTCGGCCAGACCGTGGTGGTGGAGAACCGCGCCGGCGCCGCCGGCCTGGTCGGCGCGGAATCGGTGTCGCGCGCCGCGCCCGACGGCTACACCGCGCTGCTCGCGTCCACCGGTGCGCTGGCTCCGCTCAAGGCCTTGAATCCCGCCGCCACGCTGACACCCGAGCGCGACCTGGTTTCGGCAGGCCCGATTGCGCGCGCACCGCTGGTGCTGGTAGTCAGCCCCAAGGTGCCGGCCACCACGCTGGCCGGCTTCATCGCCTATGCGCGCTCGCGGCCTGGCAAGCTGACGCTGGCGACTGCCGGTGTTGGCACCGCCGCGCACCTGACCGGTGAATACTTCCAGAAGCAGAGCGGCACAAAACTGCTGCACGTGCCCTACAAGGGCAGCAGCCTCGCGGTGGCCGACCTGCTCGGCGGCCACGTCGACCTGACCTTCGACCAGCTCGCCTCCACCCTGACACAGATCCGCGCCGGCAAGCTCAAGGCGCTGGGCGTGACCACCGCGCAACGCTCTTCGCTGATGCCGGACCTGCCCACGCTGGCCGAAGCCGGCCTGCCCGGCTTCGAGGCCGCCACCACCACCGGACTGATGTTCCCCAAGGGCACGCCGCCGGAAGTGCTGGCACGGGTCAACGCGGCGCTGCAGAAGACGCTGGCGCGCGACAGTACGGCCAGGCAGTTCCGTGAGCTTGGCGCCGACGTGCAGGCTGGCCCGCCTGCGGACTTCGACAAGACGCTGCGGCAGGAGACTGCCAAATGGAGCCAGGTGATCGGCGACGCCCATATCACCGTGTCGAACTAGGAGGGGCTGTATGACCGAGACAATCGACACGCAGCCGCCGGTCTGCCTGCCACCGCGCGTGCAGGTATCGCGCCCTGCGCTGGTGCTGCCGCCCGGGTCAACCGACTGCCACTGCCACGTCTACGACGATCCGCGCATCTATCCGCTGGTGGCGCAGCGCTCGTACACGCCCGCGCCCGCCACGCTGAATCAATACCTCGCGATGTGCCGGCTGGTCGGCCTGACGCGCACGGTGCAGGTCAGCGCCAGCGTCTACGGCGCCGACAACCGGCTTACGCTGGACGTCATCCCGGCGATCGGCCAGCAGCGGGCGCGCGGCGTGGCCGGGCTCCATCCCGACATTACCCCGGCTGAGATCGAGGCCCTGCATGCCGGCGGCATGCGGGGCGTTCGCGTCTCCACGCATGTGAAAGGCTATGGCGGGACCCAGGCCATCGCCCATTTCGCCGAACGGATCCGCCCATTCGGCTGGCACGTGCAGGTGCATGTGCTGCATGCCGACGAGATCGCCGAACTGGAGCCGCAGCTGATGCGGCTGCCGGTGCCGCTGGTGTTCGATCACATGGGCTGCGTGCGTGGCGCGGAGGGCCCGGGCAACCGTGGTTTCCAGGCCATGCTGCGGCTGCTGCGCGAGCGCGACGACTGCTGGACCAAGATCTCGAGCTGGTATCGCCGCTCCGACGCCGGCCCGGGGCATGCCGACATGGCCCCGATCGTCGCCGCGCTGGTCGAGACCCGGCCTGACCGCCTGCTGTTCGGCACTAACTGGCCGCATCCGGCGCTCAATGCGCCGCAGCAGGTGCCCGACGACGGTGCGCTGATCGATGAATTCACCGGCTGGGTGCCGGACGCCAATGTCCGCCGCCGCATCCTGGTGGACAACCCGGCCCTGCTGTACGGATTTCCTGACTGAACCGCGCGCACAAGCGATCCCCCAATCGCAAGACGATAACGAGAGAAACGGAGACAAACCATGCAACGACGCGACTTCCTCGCCCTGCTGGCCGCCGGTGCGATGCTGCCCGCCAGCCTGCGCGCCGCGCCAGCAGTCACCAAACTGCTGGTCGGCGCGACGCCGGGCGGCGGCACCGACCTGGTGGCGCGCGCGCTGGCCGCCGAACTGGAACAACGCAGCAAGCATGCCTTCATCGTCGAGAACCGCGGTGGCGCGGCCGGCAATATCGCCGCCACGGCGGTAGCCAAGGCCGATCCGGACGGCAGCACGCTGCTACTCTGCTACACCAGCCATGCGATCAATCCGGCGCTGTTCGACAAGAAGCCATTCGATCCGCTCAAGGACTTCACGCCGATCTCGTTGATTGCCACCTCGCCGCTGCTGCTGGTGTCGCGGCCTGACCTGGAGGTGAAGAATGTGCGCGAGCTGATTGCGCTGGCCAAGTCCAGGCCCGGCAAGCTCAGCATTGCCGTGGCCGGCATTGGCAGCGCCAACCACCTGGCTGGCGAGATGCTCAAGCACGAGGCCGGCATCGATCTCGTCAGCGTGCCCTACAAGGGCGCGGCACCCGCCGTGGCTGACGTGGTGGCCAGCCAGGCGGACCTGCTGCTGGGCAATGTGGCCACGGTGCAGCCGCTGTTGCAGGCCGGCAAGGTCAAGGGGCTGGGGGTCAGCAGCCTGAAGCGGCTGCCCGCGTTCCCGCAGTTGGCTCCGATTGCCGACGTGGTGCCGAACTTCGAATATAGCTCGTGGTATGGCTTGCTTGGCCCTGCCGGCATGCCGGCGGACCTGGTGGCGCAACTCGAGAAATCGGTACGTGCCGCGGTGGCGTCGCCGGCGATGCGCAAGCGGCTGGCCGGCGAAGGCCTGACGCCGGTGGGCAACGACGCCGCCCAGTTCACGCAGTTCCTGCAAGGCGAGATCGCGCGCTGGGCCAAGGTGGTTGCCGTCACCGGCGCACACATGGGCTAAGCGCGGAAGGAAACGGGGCTGCGCCGGATCACGGCGCGGTCCCCCAAGGAAACGGGACGTGCGCGCCCATTCGGCCCCTCAGTCGCTCGCAGCGCCCCACCTGTCCCACCGTTCGGGCAGCGGTGCCTTCTTGCTGCGCCTGCGCTAGCGACTGGGGAGTAGGCATGCATCTGAGATATGCGTGACCTCGACGGGGTGATCGAATTCGTCGGCCACCATCGCGAGGACGACAGCAAGCTCGAGTCTGCGCGGGGAGGTGCGGCTGTACCCCTCTGTCAGACGCACTGCGCCGAGGGCAATTGACTGCGTAGCGCATCCATCCGCGCGTAGAATTCGTCCACCGGCCGCTGTGCGGTGCGCCGCATCGTCTCGTTGCGCGCCCCCAGGATGGCCGCGTCTTCCTGTGCCCCGGCCTCGCCGACTTTACGCGAGGTGTCCTGCACAAACTTGCATAGGGGATAGCGTGCCTCACCGAAGGCTCGCAGCGTGGCCTCCACGTCGACGTCGCGCGACAGCATCTCCGCCAGCAGCACCGCATCTTCGAGTGCCATCGCGCCGCCTTGTCCCATGAAGGGTGTTGAGGCGTGCGCAGCGTCACCGATCATGATTACACGGCCACGGTGCCAGGGCAGCGGGGCAGCGACCTCCTCCACGGCGGTGTAGAGCACTTCGGCGTCGGCAGAGAGCGCGTCCAGGAACTGGCGCGCCGGGCCGCCGAACTCCGCAAAACGGGCTTGCATCAGCGCCGGCCAATCGGTCCGCTCATACCATTGCCCGGCGGGCTCAGGCAGCGTGCCGAACAAGTACAGTTGGTCATCGCTGATCGGCATGATGCCGAGCCGCTTGCCGGTACCCATCATCATGATTTTTTCGAGGAGGTCCTTCGGTCGCCTGTGCACGCTGCGCCAGACGCCGAGTCCGGTATAGACCTTCCAGCGGGCCTGCGACCAGGCGGCGGATCTCCGAGCGAATGCCTTCCGCCCCGACCACAAGATCGTATTGGCCCGAGGTGCCATCGGAGAGTGCAACGGTGACGTGCTCTGCCGTTTTCTGGTCGATCCGGACAGCGGTGGTGCCCAAGCGGATATCGACGCGCAGCGCATCGAGTCGGCTAGCGAAGATGCGGTGCATTTCGGCCCGGCGAATACCGACGATCGGCGCAATGTCCGGATGACGGGACGGATAGAAAGTTTCGGTGATCGGTTGGCCGCGCTCGTCCAGGTAGATATTCCGGCCATCGGCAATGGCAAAGCCACTCGACACGATCTCCGGCAGTACCCCGAGGCTGCCGAGCGCCGCAAGTCCGTTGTGATAGATAAAGATGCCGGAACTTTGGAATCGCCATTCCTGCTGCTTCTCTAGCATCGTCACCCGCACACCAGCCTGTGCCAGTGCATCCGAGAAAGCATTCTCACGCGCGTTCCAACGCTGGATTGGCGTATCGCCCACCCAATATCGGCGCGACGCATCGGCGCCCTGACGCCTCCGCGCGGCCACACGCTGCAGATCCGGACGATCAGTGCCCGAATCCGGCGTTCCGGAGGTTGAGCACAGCATGGCCACCGCCCAATAATTCCCCTCAATCGCCCTCGCTGGCAAACAAGGAGGTGGCATTGCTGGGCATAGCCCGTCGCTTCGGCGACCTCGGCGATCCGTACATGCGGCTGGCGCAGCCGTTCGGCGGCCAGGTTCATGCGAAATGCACTCAGGTACTGCATCGGCGGCACGCCCAGCAGCGCACAAAAGCGCTCGGCGAACACCGTGCGCGACAGGTATGCCACGGCGGCGAGCTGGCCGATGCTCCAGTCCTGTTGCGGCGCCTCGTGCATGGCCGCAACCGCACGCGCAATGCCGGGGTCGTCGAGGACGTTCGGCGTGCCCTGGCGCGCGGCGGCGGGCGTGCGCAGATACTCGCCCAGGATATGCACGAGCAGCAGGTCGCCCATGCGTGCCGCGGACAATTGCCAGCCCGGACGCTGAGACAGCGAGTCCTGCACCAGCAGTTCCATCGTGTTTGCCAGCGTGTGCGCCAGCGGAAGCTCGTCGGCACGCAGCACGATCAGCGTTGGCAATTCCGCTGGGATAGCGCCCACGTCAAGCGTGGGCATCCACAGGTGAAGGGAGAACAGTTGCGTGGGTGGGACGTCCGCGGTGCCCGTGCCGTCTGCGCCATATGTCAGTTCGATCGGATGGCCGCCATGGCGGCCGATCATGTGCGCCTTCAGCAGATCGGCGAAGGGCATGACGCCATCACCGGGGTCCCGTTTCGATGACACCGTATGCGGCGTGCCGCGCGGCAGCATGACGATATCGCGCGGACCAATCTCGACAGGCGTGCCACTATCGGCGCAGATCCAGTACCCGTGCCCGGTACACATGCGGATCAGCGCGCCCTCGGTGCCGGCCGAGTACAACGCCCACGGTGCGTGGAGCCGGAAACTTGCCGTCACGGCGCGTTCGGCCTTGCATGCGGAAAGGATACGGCTCAGGACGTCATGCGGTCCGGGATTCATCGTCGGGAGAATGGGGCGCGAGGGATGTGGGATTCTAGCTCAGCGTATTCGATGACCGACTGCGGTCATTGGCGGTTGCCGACCCCTTTTGCGTCATTCGCCGTGCTTCCTACCGATGGCCGAAATGAGCGGCGAAGCGGCCAGAGACCTGCCGCTACGCGCCCTTGAGCCTTTCAGCAGAGCATCACTGCGATTTGCTTCCCAACTACGCAAGGTTGTTGCGTATGGGTCTGGCAAAGTGGGACGCTGTTGCGCAGCAACGCTCTAACATTGCAGACATTCCGGTGCGCCCAGTGGCCCGCTGGACAACGAATGTCATGGGATTGGAGACGTTGAATGTCTAACACCACCACACCGAAGCCGCGCCGCCTTCACCTTGATGGTGCCACATTGCTGCGCCAGCTAAAGGAACTCGGGGAAATTGGCGCCGACAGCGAGGCTGGTGGTCGGACTCGCATCGCACTTACCGACGACGAGAAGGCGGGACGGGACCTGGTTGCCCGCTGGATGCACGAACTGGCACTGGAGGTCGTCGTAGACCGTATCGGCAACGTGTTTGGTGTCCTTCGTTCGCCAACCGATGACGGCGCCCAGACTCCGCTGATGATGGGCTCGCACATCGACAGCGTGACGAATGCCGGCGCCCTGGATGGCTGCTACGGCGTGCTGGCGGGCCTGGCCGTGGCGCGGGCCTATCGGCAATCCGGCGTCGCACCGGCCCGCACCATCCTGATTGGTGCCTTCACCAATGAGGAAGGCATCCGCTATCAGCCGGACATGATGGGGTCGCTCGTCTACGCAGGCGGCCTTTCGGTCGACGAGGCATTGAACACCATTGGCACGGACGGCACGCGCCTCGGCGACGAGCTGGTGCGCATCGGCTATGCCGGCAACCTGGAGCCGGGTGCCATCGTCCCACACGAATACGTCGAGCTCCACATCGAGCAGGGCCCCATTCTGGAAGCGGAAGGTATCCAGATTGGCGTGGTCGAAAGCCTGCAAGGCATCTCATGGCAGCAGGTGACCATCCAGGGCAATGCCAACCACGCCGGCACGACGCCGACGCACCTAAGGCACGACGCCAGATTCGTGGCGGCATCCATGGTGACGTTCCTGCGCGAACTGGCGCGCGACTCTGGTGGCACAACACTGGCAACCGCGGGCTGCCTGAGCGTCCAACCGAACGTCATCAACGTTATCCCGCGCCGCGCCACGATCACAGTAGACCTCCGCGACGCGGACGAGGAGCGCTTGAAGCTGGCCGAGCAGCGCTTCGCCGAATTCCTCGAAAAGGTGGCCCAACAGGAGGGTGTAAAAGTCACCACCGAGCGGTTGGCACGCTTTGAACCTGTCGCCTTCGATGCCAGCCTCGTGGATTGCATCGAAGCTTCGGCAAACCGCTTTGGCTTGACTCACCGGCGCATGACTTCCGGCGCCGGCCACGACGCTCAGATGATCGCCCGCATCGCGCCTGCAGCGATGATTTTCGTGCCTAGCAAGGGTGGCATCAGCCATAACCCGCGCGAGCACACCGACGACGATCAGCTTGTTATGGGTGCTGAAGTACTGCTCGACGTCGTGCTCAATCGCCTCGGCCAAGCTCAGGCCTGAACTTCCATCCCATCGGAGTACCTATGCTGACCAAGAATTCGCATGCCCGCCGGACCGCGTATCCCGCCGAGCTCAAAGACATCATGAGCATCGAGCAAGCCGAGCGCAGCCGCACCTGGCTCTCTCGCTGGGACCAACTGAACGCCGGCCCCACGCCGCTGCGCGACCTCCCCAAGCTTGCCGCCAGCCTGAACATCGCCCAATTGAGCGCGAAGGACGAATCGGTTCGCTCGCCGCTGGGCAGCTTCAAGGCGCTGGGTGCGCCGATTGCCCTGGTTCGGCTGATTCTCCGCATCTACCCAGAGCGGCACCTGGAGCCGCTGGCGCTGATTGACGGAAAGTATGCAGACCTGCTGAAGGACTTCACGGTCATCAGTGCGACTGATGGCAACCACGGTCGCGCCCTCGCGTCTGCGGCCAGGTCCTTCGGCTGCCAATGCGTGATTGTGCTGCACGCCAATGTCAGCCAGGAGCGCGAAGATGCCATCGCGGCATACGGCGCAACCATCGTGCGAATCGCTGGCAACTACGATGAATCCGTCGAAGAAGCGGCCCGTCTGGCTGCAGCCAACCACTGGACTGTCGTCTCCGACACCTCCTACGAGGGCTACCTGGACATCCCGCGTGACGTGATGCAGGGATACGGCGCCATCGCCGCAGAAATCATGACGCAGGCAGGAGTCGCGCCTGGCCAGCCGTCCCCATACTCGCATGTCTTCCTGCAGGGCGGTGTGGGCGGACTGGCCGCCGGCATTGCCAGCTATTTCTGGGAGTTCTTTGGCGCGAGTCGTCCCACGTTTGTTGTCGTCGAGCCCGTTCAGGCTGATTGCCTGTATCAAAGCGCGCTGCAAGGCAAGGCGGCTAACGCCACCGGCTCGGTCGACTCCGTGATGGCGGGCCTGGCCTGTGGCGAGACGTCGCCTCTCGCGTGGCGTTTCCTCGAGCACAGCGTGGATGTCTTCATGACGATTTCCGACGACGATGCGGTCACGGCAATGCACCAGCTCGCTGGGAAGCAGACCGGTGACATGCCAGTCGTCGCCGGTGAATCTGGTGCCGCAGGCTTGGCCGGCCTGGCCGTCCTTCGCGCGAATGCAGCGCTATCCGTAGAGGCAGGACTCGACGCAACCTCACGCGTCCTGCTCATCAATACCGAAGGCGCTACGGCGCCATCCGTCTACCAGCAACTGGTGGGCGAGTCGCATGAATCGGTGCTCGCACGCCAGGCCGCCTGGCTCGCGCGCTGATTCGGTCGATACCCTACACATCACCCACTAAGAAGCGCACACCGCGGCGATGAGGCTCTCCTCATCGTCGGGGATACGTGCGTCCATACGAAATGGAGACAGCAATGAGTTCGACACAGAAGCGCAGTATTGGGCCGATTGCCCTGATGTTCACAGGGCTCGGGTCCATCATCGGCTCCGGCTGGCTGTTCGGTGCTTGGCACACGGCGAAGATCGCCGGACCTGCCGCTATCCTGGCCTGGGTCATCGGCGCTGTGGTCATCCGATTGAGGCCATCGCCTCGGTGCAATACATGGCTTCATGGCCATACCCATGGGCGCAGGGGCTCATGACCGAAGGCGAGCTAACGATGCCTGGCCTGGTTGCCAGCGCTGCGCTCGTTATCGTCTACTTCCTGCTCAACTACTGGGGTGTCAAGCTCTTCGTGAAGACGAACTCGGCCATCACGGTCTTCAAGATTGCCGTTCCGGCGTTAACGGTTGTCGGCTTGGTCTGGGGGGGCTTCCATACCGAGAACTTTGCCATTGGCACCAGCGCGGCATTTGCGCCCTATGGATGGTCGGCGGTCCTGACAGCGGTAGCCACGAGCGGTATCGTCTTCAGTTTCAACGGCTTCCAGAGTCCTGTGAGCCTGGCTGGCGAGGCCCGCGACCCAGCACGTAGCATCCCCTTTGCTGTGGTCGGTTCGATTCTTGTGGCGTTGTTTATCTATGCGCTGCTGCAAGTCGCCTTTATTGGAGCGGTGAGCCCGGCCAGCATCCGCGAGGGGTGGTCGCATCTGAACTTCACGTCTCCGTTTGCCGAACTGGCCTTGGCGTTGAACCTGAACTGGCTGGCCATGGTGCTGTACGTGGATGCCTTCATCAGCCCGTCGGGAACCGGCGCAATTTACACGGCAACGACGGCCCGGATGATCCATGCCATGGAGCGCAACGACACCATGCCCCGGCTCTTTGGCAACACCCATCCCATCTTTGGCGTGCCGCGCGAAGCCATGTGGTTCAACCTGGCGGTGTCCTTCATCTTCCTGTTCTTCTTCCGCGGTTGGGGTGCCCTGGCCGCCGTGATTTCAGTTGCGGTCGTCATCTCGTTCCTTTCCGGCCCCGTCAGTCTGATGTCGCTGCGAGAACATGCCAATGACATACATAGGCCGCTGCATACCCGGGGTATGTCGCCGATTGCGCCCTTTGCGTTCGTCTGTGCCACCTTGGTCCTCTACTGGGCGCGGTGGCCCCTGACCGGCCAGGTCATCGTCCTGATGGTCGCAGCCTTGCCGCTATACCTCTATTACCAGGCAAAGGCCGGATGGCGTGGCTTCGGCGAGGAATTGCGCTCGGCCTGGTGGCTTATCTTGTATCTGCCTGCAATTGCGCTGCTTTCGTACCTGGGCGGCCAGGAATTCGGCGGGCAGGGAGTCATCCCCGCAGGCTGGGACATGTTGGTCGTTGCCGCAATTGGCCTGGTCTTCTACCGCTGGGGCGTTCGAAGCGGCCGCCGAACCGCTTACTTGTCGGAAAGCAGCGCGGCAGAGTCGAGGGAGTTCGCCTAGAAATGCGGCGGGTTCGCCCGCCGCATTTCCCTAGGATTCAATGGCTACGCCAAGACTTACCTTCGCCCGCTGCATGGCCACGTGTGTCTGGAAGCTTTTGACGTTGCCGGAGACAAAAAAGAGCTCACGCGTGAGCCGCTCGTACTCTGTCATGTCGGCGACAGCCAGAACCAGCAGGAAATCGAAGTCCCCCGTGACGTAGTAGACCTGCTGGACCTGCGGACAGTCGACGAAGCGCTTCTTCACCTCGTCAAGAAGGTCCAGGCGCTCACTTTCGAGTTTCACTTGGACCAGCACTGTAATGGGCTTACCCACCCTTGCCGGGTCGACCACCGAGGTGTTCGCCATGATGACTCCGTCAGCCTCCAGCGCGGCAATGCGACGATTCACCGCTGATGGCGACAGGTTTACCGCATCGGCGAGTTCGCGTTGTGACAGCCTGTTGTTCGTCTGAAGTAGCTGCAAGAGCTTTCGATCGTATGCATCTAGTTGCAAAGCCATGAGTTCTTTCCTGGACGAATCTGACGTGGCGCAATTTTCGCCCTAATAATAGCTGTGATCGACGCCAAATCTTACCCTTCAACGCAAGTACGTTTCATTTTGCCCGACAAGAACGCTGGAATCTTGCGGGGCAGCGCTCGTAAGATGCAACGGTCCCCCGATCGCAAAGAACATTCCCATGTACGCTGATAAAGACCTTCTCGACCTGCTCATGTCATGGCGACACGAGCTTCACCGACATCCGGAGACGGGCTTCGAGGAGCTGAGAACCTCGGACTTTGTCGCAGAGCTGCTCAGCGGCATGGGGATGGAGGTGCATCGCGGTATAGGTGGCACCGGCCTGGTCGCGAACTTAAAGGCGGGAGGCGGTCAGGGTGTCATTGGGCTTCGCGCCGACATGGATGCGCTGGCCATTCACGAGAATGCTCCGGAGCGTGCGCACGCGTCGAAGACCGAAGGAAAAATGCATGCGTGCGGCCACGACGGCCACATGGCGATGATTCTTGGCGCCGCCAAGTTGCTCAGTGAGCGTCGGAACTTCAATGGGACGGTGCGCTTCATCTTCCAGCCTGCCGAGGAACATGGCCGCGGTGCAAAGGCGATGATGCAGGATGGCCTGTTCGATCGTTTCCCGGTCGAGGCGATCTACGGTGCGCACAATATGCCGGGCCTGGCGGCCGGCAACATCGCAACGCGTGCAGGCGGCATCATGGCCAGCGAAGACAATTTCGTGATTCATGTGAAAGGGCACGGCACGCATGCGGCCAGGCCGCATATGGGTGTCGACCCCATCGTGATCGGCTCGGAAATCGTGCTCGCGCTGCAAACCATCGTTGCGCGCAATGTCGACCCCAGCCTGCCAGCGGTGATTTCGTGCACCGAGTTCATCACAGACGGCATTCGCAATGCCATTCCGACGAATGTCATTATCAAGGGCGATACGCGAAGCTACACGCCTGCGGTCCAGTCTTTGCTCGAAACCCGCATGCGGGAAATCAGCGAGGGTATTTGCCGCATGCACGGTGCGACATGCACATTCGAGTACACCCACGAGTTTGCGCCGACTGTTAATTGGGAACAGTGCGTGCCAGTTGCAATGGAAGCGGCGAGAAATATTGTCGGCGAGGACCGCGTGAACGGTGCGGTCGATCCGATGATGATTTCCGAAGATTTCGGCGCATTCTTGCAGGTGGTGCCCGGCGCTTTCGTTTTCATCGGTAATGGCGAGTCGGGGATGGCGGGAGGTGTACCGCTGCACAACAGTCGCTACGATTTCAACGATGATGTTCTGACCGTCGGCGCCAGGTATTTCGCTGAGGTTGCGCGACTCGCATTGCCCGCAAGAGGTTCGTAGTCGCTCCTGCGTTGGAACGACGACGTTTTTTGCTCATGTAGTTCGTGCGATCTGAGGCGGTTCCGCCCCGGAAACGGTCGTTGTTCCTCGTCAAACGTCCTCTGCGACCCAGGCCAGTCCTCGGATCCCTACTTCAGTGGGGCGGGTGTCGGCACCGCGGGCATCCCGTGGGTGTTGCCGGCTGGCCGCTGCGGCAACACAGAACTGCCGAAGGTGTTGCCCATCCGGTGTTCCGTTGCGGCGCGGTTATATAGGCCGAGTTGGTTGGACGGACGCTTTGCGATGGACTCCGAGCCGAGCTGCCGCTGTTCGGCCGTGTCATTGCGTGGGGGCATCAGTTCCTGCGTCAGGCAGGAATAAGATGGCGCGCGCTCGCCGTTGACTTCAACCTCAACACAGGCCCGCCTGGGCGGGCTGGCCGGCATATCGGCCCATGCCTGGCTACCGGCGAATACCATCGCCATCACCGCAATCCGCTTCCACATAGCCTCTCCATTCTGACGCACGCATGTCTGCCGTCAGTGTCGTGCCACGTCCCGAGTCCGAACATGAAGTTTCCGTGACAAACGACATATCTGCCAATTACTGACCGTCTAGGCATCTGTGCGTAACGCTGACATGAGGACTGGTGATCATGTTTCGCGGCGTGATGCCCCCAGTAGTGCTGTCCTTGGTCGGGACCATGGCACGCGGGGCTAGCAATCGATACAAGAAGGCCGAGTCAACTCATGCGAGTCAGGAAGAAGAAGGGCGCGTCGCCGCCATGGCAGGCAGTGTGCGCGGCGGTAATTGGACTGGGGACACAGGGTGTGGCAATGGCGCAGCCCGACGGGGCGAAGCCCGGTGCAGCCGCCGCCGTGCAGGCGGAAAGCAGAGCCGACGTTCAGCCGGAGCGCCGTGTCGACGTCAGTGAATACGTGGTGCGCGGCAATACCGTGCTGGACGTGCGCACGATCGAACGCGCGGTAACGCCGTATCTGGGGCCGTCGCGCGCGCTGAAGGACATCGAGTCCGCACGCGACGCGCTGCTGGCCGCGTATCAGGCCAAGGGCTATCAGTCCGTCTACGTGGATCTGCCCGAGCAGCAGGTCACCGGTGGCGTGGTCTATCTGCAGGTGAGCGAAACCCGCGTGGGCAGGGTGCGCGTGGTGGGTACCGAGTACCAGTCGCCGCGCGAGGTGCGCGAGCAGGTGCCGGCGCTGGCCGAAGGCGCGGTGCCCGATTTCACGCTGGCCCAGGCGCAGCTGACCGAGCTGAACCGGGGCGGCAAGCGGCAGGTCATGCCGCTGGTGAAGCAGGGCGCGCTGCCGGGCACCATGGACGTGGATCTCAAGGTCGAGGACAGCAGTCCCTGGCGCGGCAGTATCGGCGTGAACAACGACTACAGCGCCGATACCAGGGAATTGCGCGCGCTGGCGTCCATCGGCCATGACAACCTCTGGCAGCTGGGGCACAGTGCCTCGCTGAGCTTCTTCGGCTCGCCGCAGGACCTGAACCAGACGCAGGTGTGGTCGGGCTCGTACCTGGCGCCGATTCGCGGCACCAACTGGGGCGCCGAGGTGTCGGGCTACCTGTCCGACAGCAACGTCGCCACCACGGGCGGAACCAACGTGCTGGGCAAGGGCCACTCGATCGGGGTACGCGGTACCTACACTGTGCCGAACACCGGCGACTGGTATCACGCGCTGAGCCTAGGTGTCGACTTCAAGGACAACAAGGAAGTCACGCGGCTCGGCAACGCCGGCGACACCGTGCCGCTCAAGTACGCACCGATCACGCTGTCCTATTCCGGCTTCACGCAGACCACGCGCGGCCAGTATGGCCTGAACGTGGCGATGGTGGCCGGTACGCGCAGCTTCCTGGGCTACGGCAGCGACTGGAAGGAATTCGACTACAAGCGCTACAAGGCATCGCCCAGCTTCCTGCTGCTCAAGGGCGATACCAACGGCACCTACAGCTTCGCGGGCAACGCGCAGCTTGCCTGGCGGCTGGCCGGGCAGATCACCGATTCGCCGCTGGTCTCCAGCGAGCAGATTGCCGCCGGCGGCATGAATTCGGTGCGCGGCTACCTGTCGGCCGAAAGCACGGGCGACTACGGTGTGGTGGGCTCGGTCGAACTGCGCACGCCGCCGCTGGACTTGTTCGGCGGCACCGTGGAGGACTGGCGCGTCTATGCGTTTGCCGATGCCGGGCAGTTGCGCCTGCGCGATCCGCTGCCCGAGCAGGAAAGCCGCTTCTCGCTGGCGTCGGTGGGCCTGGGTACGAGCTTCCGGCTGGCGCGCTACGTCAACGGCCGGCTCGACCTGGGCTTCCCGCTCAAGAACGGCCAGCGCACCGAACGCTACGACCCGCGCCTGAACTTCAGCGTGATCGCCACCTATTGATCGCCAATTGATTCCGTGGCGCGGCCGGCGGTCGGCGCCACCCCCAAACACAGCATTCCGAAGAAAGCCAACGGAGAACCATTGTCATGCGACGTTCCCTCTTCCTGCTGCTCGCCCTGGCGAGCACGCTCCTGCCGAATCTGGCCCATGCCTGGTGGCAGCCAGACTGGGCCTATCGCAAGCCGGTGACCATCGACGCCGGTCCGCAAGGCGGCAATATCGGCGGCGACGCCGGCCGCACGCCGGTGCTGCTGCGGCTGCATACGGGCAATTTCAGCTTCGAGGGCGTGAGCGACACCGGTGCCGATCTCCGCTTCGTGGCCGCAGACGACAAGACCGTGCTGAATCATCAGGTCGAGCAGTTCGATCCGCTGCTCGGCATCGCGCTGGTGTGGGTGGATGTGCCCGCCGTGTCCGCCGGTGCGGCCAATGGCAAGCAGCAGTTCTGGATGTACTACGGCAACCCGAAGGCGCCCGCATCGGGCAACGGCCAGCGCGTGTTCGATCCGGACTTCACGCTGGTCTATCACTTCGCCGAGGGCAGCGTCCCGGCGCGCGACAGCACGGCGTACGGCAACAACAGCCAGACGGCCGTGGTCAGCATCGATGGCACGGTCATCGGTAAGGGCGCGCAATTGGGTAACGCCTCGCTGGCGCTGCCGGCATCGCCGTCGCTGGCGGTGCAGGCAGGCGGCACGTTCGCGTTCTCGGCGTGGGTACGTCCCGACCAGCTCGGCGCACAGCAACTGATCTACGCCCGCCGCGATGGCGCCGGCGAACTGCTGATTGGCGTGGACCAGGGCGTGCCGTTCGTGCAGGTCAACGGCCAGCGCAGCAATCCGGGGCAACCGGTGCAGGCCGGCCAGTGGTCGCATGTGGCGGTGAATGCCGATGGCAAGACGGTGACGCTGTTCGTGGGTGGCCGGGCTGCCGCCTCGCTCCCGGCCGCGCTGCCGGCGCTGAATTCGCCAGCCTTTATCGGTGCCGACAGCGAAGGCGCGCATGGCTTGCCGGGTGCGATCGACGAAGTGCGCGTGTCGAAGGTGGCACGTCCCGCTGCCATGCTGCTGGCCGATGCGGTGTCGCAGGGCGCCGATTCGCGTCTGACGGCGTTCGGCCCGGACGAGCAGCAGGCCGGCAAGAGCCATTTCGGCTACATCCTCGCCGCCATGCCGCTGGACGCCTGGGTCGTCGTGGGCCTGCTGGGCCTGATGATGGCCGCCTCGTGGACCATCATGATCACCAAGGGCCGCGCCTTCGGTGCCAACGCCCGCGCCAACGTGGCCTTCATGGCGCAGTTCCGCGAAGCCTCGCGCGTATCGCTCGATCACCTGGCCAAGACGGGCCGCGTCACGGCCGACGTCAAGCAGCATTCGTCGCTGTGGCGTCTCTATGAAATAGCCGTGGACGAGCTGCACCGGCGTCACCAGATGGGCTACGACACCAGCGCCGTGGGGGCCGCCACGATCGGCGCCATCCGCGCATCGATGGATGGCGTGATGGTGCGCGAGAGCGAACGCATGGCAAGCCGCATGAACTGGCTGTCCACCACGATCGAGGGCGCGCCTTATGTGGGCCTGTTCGGTACGGTGATCGGCATCATGCTGGTGTTCGTGGTGGCGGCCATGGCCGGCGCGGTGGACATCAACTCGGTGGCACCGGGCATGGCGGCGGCGCTGCTGTGTACGGCTGCCGGCCTGGGCGTGGCCATTCCCGCGCTGTTCGGCTACAACTGGCTGGCCTCGCGCTCGGACGCCATCGCCGCCGACATGGCCGTGTTCGTGGACGAATTCGCCACGCGCCTGGCCGAAGAGCAGGGCGAGGGCCGTCACGCGCCCGTCCTGCAACGCGCCTGAAGCGGAGCCGCGATCATGGCAAACGCAAACAGGTTCGGTGTGCGCAAGCGCAGCGGCGGCATCAATATCACGCCGTTCGTCGACGTGCTGCTGGTGGTGCTCGTGATCTTCATCCTGACCAGCAACGCCAGCATTCCGGGCATCAAGGTGGATCTGCCGAAGGCCAGCGCGTCGGTGGCGCTGGAAAAACCGAAAACCAAGGCCATCACGATCGACAACGCCGGCCAGGTGTTCCTGGACGCCTATCCGGTGTCGCTGCCCGAGCTCGAAGAGCGGCTGCGTACCGAGAAGGCGCTGACGCCGGACTTTCCGGTGATCGTGCGCGGCGATGCGTCGGTGCAGTACGCCAGGGTGGTGGAGGTGCTCGACCTGCTGCGCCGGATCGATCTCAACCAGATCGGTCTGGTGACCGGCAAGCCGGCCTGAGGAGCGATGAGCGTGAACCGTCACGAACCCTCGCTGGCACCCGGCGGCCGTGCCGCGCTGCTGTGGCGGCGTTGGGGCGGGTTTGGCGCTGGTGCACTGGTGCTCGGTGCGGTGGTGCTGCTGTTCTGGCATCTGCTGTCGGACACCGCCGCCACGCGGCGCGAGGTGCCCGGCACGCCGATGCTGGTGTTGCCCCCGCCGCCCCCGCCGCCGCCCGAACCGGAAAAATTGCCCGAACCCGAGCCCGTCAAGCCCGAGGTGGTGGAGCCCGAGCCGAAGCCCGCCGAGCCCACCGAGGCCCCGCAGGATGACGCCCCGCCCAGCCCGTCTCAGGACCTGGGGCAGGCCGTCACCATCGACGGCGCCGCCCAGGCCGGCAACGATGCGTTCGGCATCCAGGCCGGCGGCGGTGGCGGCATGACGGGCAGCGGCGGCGGCCTGGGCAGCCGCTCGTACTCGGCCTATGTCTCCGGCGCCCTGCAGCAGGCATTCGTGCGCGACAAACGCACGCGCCAGCTGGCGTTCGACGACATCCGCATCGAAATCTGGCTCGACACGGATGGCCGTGTCACCCGCGTGCAACTGGTGGGCGGCTCGGGCAATGCCGACTCCGACGACGCGGTACTGGCCATGGTCCGTGATTTCCGTGCCGACGAGAAGCCGCCTGCATCGCTGCGCTTCCCGATGCGGCTGTCCATCAAGGGGCGGCGGCCGTAGCGCATGTCTGCCTTCATCCCAACAGCATCCTGAAAAGAACGATGAAACCATTCGCTCACTCCCCGCGCCATGCGGTGCGTGCCAATGTACTGGCGCTGGCTGTCGCAATGGCCTGCCTGGCCACGGCTGGCACTGCCCATGCGCAGGACGCCGCGCCGTCCGAAAGCGCCATGATCAAGCTGATCCGTGGCCTGATCCAGAGCGGCGCGCTGGACAAGAACACCGGCGAGGCGCTGCTGGCCCAGGCCCAGACCGAAGCCATGGCCACGCAACTGGTGCAGCGTCCCGCGCCCGCCGCGGGCGTGGCAGCCGGTGCCGCCGCAGGGTCCGTTGCGACTGCGGCCGTACCCGGCGAAGTCCGCGTGCCGTATATCCCCGAAACCGTGCGCGACCAGATCCGCGACGAGGTCAAGGGCGAGGTCATGGCCCAGGCCAAGGCCGAAGGCTGGGCCGCGCCGAACGAAACACCGGAATGGACCAAGCGGATCCGCGTGGAGGGCGACGTGCGCCTGCGCAACGAGTCGCGCTTCTACTCGGGTGGCAACAGCGATATCCAGATCGACTGGGCCGCCATCAATTCGGGCAACGGCTTCGACGTCAACCCGAACACCAACCTGTCGCTGCCGCCGCTGCTCAATACGCGCCAGAACCGGCCGAACCAGTGGCGCGCCCGCGCCCGCCTGGGCGTGCTGGCCGACGTGACGGACAGCGTGAAGGCCGGCGTGCGCCTTGCCACGGGCAATGACAACAGCCCGGTCTCCACCAACCAGACGCTGGGCGGCGGCCTGGCCAAGAAGGATGTGTGGCTCGACCAGGCATGGCTGTCGTACCAGCCGACGCAGTGGATGAAGCTGACGGGCGGCCGCTTCGGCAATCCGTTCGTCTCCACCGACACGCTGTTCTCGTACGACCTGAACTTCGACGGTATCGCCGCGCAGTTCGACAAGACATTGCCGAACCGCGACGTGACGCTGTTCGGCACGCTGGGCTTCATCCCGCTGGAGTACTCGAAGGACAACGCGCCGTCGAACAGCCAGGACAAGATGTCGAGCGAGACCAAGTACCTGCTGGGCGCGCAGTTCGGCGCTGACTGGAAGGTAAACAACGAGAACCGCCTGCGTGGCGCGCTGGCGTACTACGACTTCCACAACGTCACCGGCCGGGTGTCGTCGCCGTGCGCGCTGTACGCGGGCGCTGATGGCTGCAACACGGACTGGACGCGTCCGGCCTTCATGCAGAAGGGCAACACGCTGATGCTGTTGCGCAATATCGCGCTCAACCCGCTGGACCCGGCCAACACGCCGCAACCGCAGTACGTCGGCCTGGCCTCGAAGTTCCAGCTGATGGACGTGAACCTGCGCTGGGATACGAAGGTGGCCGGCTACGGGCTGCGTCTGGACGGCAACTACATCCGCAACCTTGCCTATGACGAAGGCGCGATGTGGGCGCGGGCCAATGGCGGCATCGTCAACAACTTCGGCGGCAGCGGCGGCACCAGCCGTGAAGACTTCAAGAGCGGCGGCAATGCCTACATGTTCCAGGCCACGTTCGGCAAGCCGACGCCTGCGGCACGCGGCGACTGGAACGTGCTGGCCGGCTACAAGCGCATCGAGCCCGATGCGATGCCAGACGGCTACAACGACTCGACGTTCCACGGTGGCGGCACCAATGCGCGCGGCTACTACCTGGGCGGCTCGTATGCGCTGGACAGGAACGCATGGGTGACTGGCCGCTGGATTTCCACCAAGGAAGTCTTCGGCCCGCCGCTGGCCATCGACACGCTGCAGTTCGAATTCAATGCGCGCTTCTGAGGAGGATGACGTGTTCCCAACCCCCTTCCGCCGTATCCGGGGCCTGCTGCCGCTGCTCGCACTGGTGGCAGGCAGCGCCTACGCGCAACAGGCGCCCAGCATGGAAGAGCGCCTGCGCAACCAGCTGCGCATCACGACCACGCAGTTGCAGCAGGCGCAGAACGAACTGGCGATGCTGAAGGCCGGCCAGCCCCCCGCCGCTGCCAGTGGTGGCGGCGGTGGTGGCGACGTGGCGGCCATGCGCAAGGAACTAGACGCCGCCCGCGCACAGCTTGCGGCCGAGCGTGGCGCACGCGAGCAGCTGGCCGGCAGCGCGCGCCAGGCCCAGCTGCAGACGCAGGGCGTGGTCGAGAAGGCCAGCAGCCAGATCGCCCAGTATCGCCAGGCCTATGACGAACTGCTGCGCATGGCACGGGGCCTGGAGGCCGAGCGCCGCAACCTCGTGGCCGAGGCCGGCGCGCGACAGGCGGCGCTCAAGCGTTGCGAGAGCGCCAATACCCGCCTCTACAGCGTGGGGCAGGACATCCTGCATGCGTACGAGACCGTGGACATGACCACCGTGCTGGCCGCGCGTCAGCCGTTCGCGGCGCAAAGCCGTGTGCGCTACGAACAGATCGCCCAGGACTACGGCGACAAGCTTTACGAGGGGCGTTTCGATGTCCGCGCCGTGGAGCCGTCCGCCGAAGCGCCGGCGCAACCCGCGGCTGCTACCGCCGCCGTGCCGTCCGACGCCGCCCCCAAACAGCAGTAACCCCGATTCCCCGAACCTGATCCGCGAACAAGGAGTACCCATGACCGAAGCCACCCCCCTCGACGCCGCGCCAGAGACCACGTCCGCCGATAGCGCAACGCCCGCGTTGCTGACCCATGTCACCGCCGGGCAGGTGGCCGACGCCATCCGCAATGCCGGCTGCGCCGTGAACCTCGCGGAGGAAGACGGCACCGCGCGCCTGCACAGCGCCAGCCATGGCGTGGGCTTCCAGGTGCTGTGGGGCAATCGCGTAAGCAACGTGCAGTATCTCGACTTCACGCTGAGCTGCCCGCTGCGCGTGGAAGGCGGCCAGCTTCCCGATGCGTTGCTGAACGAATGGCACCGCAGCCGCCGCTTTGCGCGCATCGCCTCCCACGGTGATTTCCTCGTGCTCGAGATGGACGTGATGGTCACCGGCGGCGTGACCGAGGCTTACCTGTCGGTGGCCATGCAGGTCTGGATCCAGGTGATGGGCCAGTTCTTCCTGCATCTGCGCAACTACCGTGCGCAGGCCCGGCAGGATGACGTCAACCCGGCGGCCACCCCGGAGGCATCCGCTGCATCCGCTGCATCCGCTGAATCTGCCATTGCCACTGCCACTGCCATTGCCGAGGCTTGAGGCACCGAACGCTTTCCATTCATTGTGACCCGATGAGGCGGCACGCCGGGGATCCCTTCGGCGCGCCGTTCTCTTTTTTGTCATGGCGATGTCACGCAACCTTCATACGCTCTGCAGCGGTGTTGCGCCGGCAGGTCCGGCCGCATCCACAGGCTCTGACCGGACACCACACCCTGCACCTGACCGGCCCGCACCCAATGAACAGGTCATTCGATCTTCATGGCATGTCTGCCAGCCTCCATCCGCGCGCACGCAAGGTCGGGGCGCGTCGCGGCCATCGCGCTCGCAGCCAGCCTGGCGTGGCCATGCGTGGCCCGTGGCGAGACTGGCATGGCCTTTGACCTGCCGGCGCAGCCGTTGAAATCGGCGCTCGCACGCTACGACGCACAGACCAGTGTGTCGGTGTTCTTCCCGTCCGAACTGGCCGATGGACGCTGGTCGCATGCGGTGCAAGGTGCGATGCCCCCTGCGCAGGCGCTGCACCGGTTGCTGGAAGGCACGGGCCTGACGGCCCGCGCCACGGCTGGCGACGCCTTCGTGCTGACCCCCACGGGCGAGACGCCGGCCACCGCCGATGCGCAAGGTGCCGCAGTGCCCCGCCAACCCTATGACGCGCTGGTGCAGTCGCGGGTACGGCAGACGCTGTGCGCGCGGCCCGCGCTGGCGCTGGGCACCTACCGGCTTGCGTTGTCCGTGCGCCTCGACCGCGCCGGCCGCGTGCAGCGCGCGCGTTTGCTGGACAGCACGGGCGACACCCGTCGCGATGCCGCGATTGTCGATGCGCTGCGCCAGACCGATATCGGCCGCGCGCCTGAGCATCCCGAGAACCCTTTCGTGCTGCTGGTGCGGCCCGTGGCATGCCCCCCGGGCGAGACCTGCGCCAAGCCTTGCGATGCGCCACGGAGCGTTCAGTGAGCGAGACCATCCGCACCAGCCTGCGCGACCTGCTGACGCAACGCTACGACGATCTCAAGCGGCGCCTGACGTGGCGGTTGGGCTCGGCGGAGCTGGCCAGCGATGCCCTGCACGACACCTGGGTGCATCTGGAAGACCGCAACGATGCCAATGGCCCGGTGGCCAGCCCGGCGGCCTACCTGATGCGCATGGCCACGAACCTGGCGCTGGACCGCCTGCAGCGCGACCGTCGCTTCATGAGCGCGGAAGAGTTGGACACGCTGATGCTGGAGATTGCCGATCCGGCGCCGGGACCGGCGCAGACGGTGGCGGCGCGCGGCGAGGTGCAGGCGCTGGCCAGGCTGATCGAGAAAATGCCGCCGCGCCGGCGTGCGATCTTCCTGGCGGTGCGCGTCGATGAACTGTCGAACCAGGAGGCGGCGGTGCGCTTTGGCGTGTCCGCCCGGTTGATCGGTCTCGAACTGAAGCGGGCGCACGAGTACTGCGTCGCGCACATGGACCAGGCATGAGCGAAGAAATCGTGCCGATCCGGCGTGCCAGAACCGTCTTGATGTCATGCGAGCTTGCTCGGCAACATCGCCTGACGCCATGACTCCCACCATGAACCGCCTGCTCCAACGGCCACGCCGCCTTACCCGGATCGAACGCCAGGCCATGCGCTGGGTGCGGCGCATCAGTGCCGGCCCGATGACCCATCGCGACGGCGACGCGCTGCGCCAGTGGTGCCGGGCCAATCCCGCCCATGCGGCCGCATTTGCCACGGCGCAACGCCAATGGCAGCTGCTGGCGCAGGGCGGTGAAGCGCTGCTTGCAGAGAAGCCGCTGGCGTCGCGCCCGGAGATCCAGGCGTCGCCCGTGCAGTGGCAGCGCCGTGCTTTCCTGGGTGGCGCCGTGGGTGCCGTCGCCGCTACGACGGCCGCGATGATCTATCCGCCGCTGGGGCTGTGGCCGTCCGCGCGCGAGATGCGTGCCGACTATCGCACCGTGGCCGGCGAACAGCGGCATCTGGCACTCGGCGACGACGTCGGCGTCGAACTGAATACGCGCACCAGCATCGCGCTACGCCAGCGTGGCCGGGTGGCGGGCATCGACCTGATTGCGGGCGAAACGGCGATCGACATGGCCGACGCCCGGCTGCCGTTCGCGGTTTCGGCCGGTGCCGGCCGTGCGGTGGGCGCGCGGGCGCGCTTCGAGGTGCGCCACGTCGCCGGGCAGGTCTGCGTGACCTGCGTGCAGGGGCTGGTACAGGTGGCGCACCCGTCCGGCTCGGTGACGCTGACCGCGCGGCAGCAGGTGTCCTATGACGACCGCAAGCTGGCGCGCGTGGTCAACCTCGACGCCGCGCGCATGCCGGCCTGGCGCGAAGGCTTCCTGCGGTTTGCGGAGACTCCGCTCGGGGACGTGGTGAACGAAATCAATCGCTACCGCACCGGCAAGCTGGTGCTGATGGCCAGCCAGCTGGCCACGCGTCCGGTGACCGGGCGTTTCCAGCTCGATGCGCTCGACAAGGCCATTGCGCAGATCCAGCATTCGTTTGGCCTGAGCGCACGCCACCTGCCCGGCGGCGTGGTGCTGCTGTCTTGATTCCGTCGCGGTCCTGTCACCAAATCTTCAAGGAAATCATTGCCGATCCGCACGGGCAAAAGGGTCTAGTTCCCAGGAGCATCGGCGGCATGGGCCGCCGATGGCAATGACGACAGGGCCGCGACGCGGCGCGTGAACGACGACGCGCACTGGCCCGCAAACTTGCTTGACGGGATCGGGGCACCATGCAGAAGCGCGTTTACCAGAAGACCTTGCTGGCGCAGGACAAAGGCAGGATCACGATGACGGTACCCCGGGTGCCGACGATAAGACCGCTGGCCCGCACCGTGGCCCTGCTGGTGGCGGCCGGCGGATTCTGGGGCCACGCGCATGCCAACCAGGCGTTCAGCCGCGCGTGGATGGCGCAGAAAAACATGATGCAGGACACGGCAACCGCCACGGGCCGGCTGCCGAACGGTACGCCCGCAGCGGCGCTGACCAGCCCGAATGCGCAGCAGCAGCGCGCCAGCGAGCAATTGCAGCGCTCGATCCAGAATCTCGGCCAGGCCGCGCAGGGCATCGCGGCCATGCAGGCGACGCAGGCGGCGGCACGGCAGGCCGCCGAGCAGCAATCGCCGGTGCCGGACGGTCTCGCCGAAGGCGGCCTCAAGGTGGACACCAACAGCCTGACCGCCGGCTGGCTCAACGCAAAGAACCCGACCCAGAAGACGGCGGATGGCCGCACGCAGGTCACCATCGAGCAGACCGCCGACAAAGCCATCCTGAACTGGGAAACGTTCAACGTCGGCCGCAACACCACGGTCGAATTCCAGCAGAAGCAGGACTGGGCGGTGCTGAACCGCGTCAATGATCCGCAGGCGCGCCCCAGCAAGATCCAGGGGCAGATCAAGGCCGACGGCACGGTCATGATCGTGAACCGCAACGGCATCGTCTTTACCGGCACGAGCCAGGTCGATACGCGCAACCTCGTGGCGGCCGCCGCCGGCATGACCAACGCCCAGTTCGGCCGCGGCCTGTTCAGCGAGTCGCGCGGCACTGGCTACGTGCCGACGTTCGCCAACGACCTGTCGGTCACGCCCACCGCCGTGACGAACGGCAAGGCCACCGGCGATGTGGTGGTGGAAGCCGGCGCACGCATTGCCACGCGCAAGCCGGAGTCCGTTACGCAAGGTGGCGGCTACGTGCTGCTTGTGGGGCGCGAGGCGCATAACCACGGCACGATCACGACGCCCGGCGGCCAGACCGCGCTGGCGGCAGGCGACAGCTTCGTCATCCGCCGCGGCTTCGGCACCGATACGAACCAGACGTCCACCACGCGCGGCAACGAGATCGATGTGCTGCGACTGGCGGGCAGCGAAGCGGGCCGTGTCAGCAACACCGGCCTGATCCAGGCGGCCACCGGCGATATCACGCTGAAGGGCCACACCGTCGAACAGACGGGCGTGCTGGTGAGTACGACGTCGGTCAATACGCGCGGCACCATTCACCTGCGCGCGGAAGGCGACGGCAAGAGCCGCGTGACGCTGGCGCCAGGCAGTGTCAGCGTCATCGCGCTCGATGAGAGCACGACCACGGCGCTCGACGTCCAGCGCGATGCGCTGCTGCGCGACTCCGCCACGGCCAGCGAGGGCGGCTACAACCGCCGTGACCAGTCGCTGGTGCAGATCGCCTCGGCGGGCGACGTGCTGTTCGATGGCGATTCGCTGACGCTGGCCACGGGCGGGCAGATCAGCGTCAACGCCGTGGGCCGTACGCAGCTGGCCAATCGCGCCATCCTCGACGTGGCCGGCGCGGTTGGCGTCAACGTGGCCATGGCCGCCAACAACGTCGAGATCAACGTCCAGGGCAACGAGCAGCGCGACGCGCCCGGCAATCGCGACTCGAAGACCCTGAACAACACCACGATGTGGGTGGACCGCCGCTACCTGGTGCGCGTGGCGGCCGGCACCAATGGCTACACCACCGATCGCTGGTACACGGGCGGGGGGCTGCTCGAAGTGGGCGGCTACCTGAGCACCAGCGGCCATGGCATCGGCGAATGGGCCGCGCTGGGCGGCACGGTGCTGTTCGATGGCGGCGCGCTGGTCTCGCAGGCCGGCTCGTCGGTCAATGTGTCGGGCGGTTCGCTGGACTTGCAGACCGGCACCATCCGGCAGAGCTGGCTGCGCGGCGAGGATGGCCGTCTCTACAACCTCGACAAGGCGCCCGCCGACGTGCTCTACAAGGGCCTGTACCGCGGTTACGAAAGCGAGCACCAGCGCTGGGGCAAGACGGCCGCCGAGCAGTTCAACAGCCCGCTGATCGCGCCGGATCGTCGCCTGGAGAATGGCTACACCGTGGGCCGCGATGCGGGCCGCGTGGTGGTCGGCACCGGCGCCGCCGTGATGGAAGGCGATATCCAGGCCACGGTGTACCAGGGCGCGCGCCAGAGCCAGGCGCGCGACGCCGGGCTCGATGGCTACCGGCAGTCGCAGTTCGCCGCGCCCATGGCCGGCGCACTGGTGATCGGCAAGGTGGTACCCGTGTACGACACCGCGTCGGGCACGCTGCGCGACTCGCCAGTGGCGGTGGCCAGGCGCGTCGAGATCGGCACGGTGGAACGCATTGCGCAAGGGCTGTCGCTCGACGATGCGCTGCCCGACACGCTGGCCGGCCGTATCCGGCTTGATGGCGAGTGGCTCAATACGCAGAAGCTTGGCGCGCTGAAGGTCTATGCCAAGGATGGCATTGCGGTGGATGCGCCGCTGACCGTGGCCCATGGCGGCACGCTGGCGCTGCACGCGGCGGACGTGGCGGCCAGCGCGGACCTGACCGCGCGCGGCGGCACGATCGCGCTGGGCAATATCGTCGACACCTACCAGCCGAACGCAGCGGCCTGGACTGCGCTGCCGATTTCGACAACGGCCCCGGCCAGGGTCGGCGTGGCCGACGGCGTCACGCTCGATGCAAGCGGCGTCTGGACCAACCTGCGTACCAACGCCGACGACATCAGTGGCCTGCCATACGTGAATGGCGGCAGCATCCTCATCAGCACGCGTGGCGATATCGACCTCGGCAAAGGCAGTGTGCTCGACGTCTCGTCCGGGGCGGCACTGCAGCCCAAGGGTTCGCTGACTGGTGGACGCGGCGGCAATATCTCGCTGCTGGCCAACCAGTATGACCTCGATGGCGTGGGGTCGGGCACGCTGCGCATGGACGGCGAACTGCGCGGCTACGGCGTGCGCGGCGGCGGCACGCTCAAGATCGATTCGGGCATCGGCGTGGCCATTGGTGGCGGGCTGCTGGCCGAGCAGGGTGTGCTCAAGGCCGGCGAGTCCGTGGCGATCCAGCTGACGCTGGCGCAGGACTTCACCATGCCGGCCGGCACGGTGCTGCCGGTGGACTACACGTTTACGTCGAGCCGCGTCATGCCGGGCGACGCGGCACCGGGCAAGATCGCGCTATCGCGCGACAACCCCGTGACGCTGCTCGGCAACTGGGTGGTGCCGCCGGGCATCGGCTTCCGGTCTTTCCTGGTCTACGACAATACGGGCAGGTTCTACGTATCGGGCCAGACCGTCCCGGCTGGCACGGTGCTGACAAGCACGCAGGAAGACATGGCTCCTGGCTATGTGGTGCCGGCTGGCGTATTCGCCAATGGCATGCCAGTGGCCCAGTTCAGCACCACGTTCAAGGCCGGCACGCCGTTCTCCAAGGGGGTCACGCTCGCCGCCGGCGACCGTTTGCCGGCGGGTGCCGTCTTCGTGACCGACGTTGCCGTCAAGCCATTGCTGGTCCTGGGCGACAAGCTGTTCCAGACCGGCTTCGGTCACTACGACATCATCGGACAGCAGGGCGCGCAGGTGGCCGAAGGCGCGCGGATCGACGTGAACATGCCGGTGCTGCGCCATGACATGGTGGCCGCGCATGCCGCCCCGACGGGGTCGCCGCCGGACAACGTGCTGCAGCGCTACCTGGCACCAGTCTGGGAGGAACACCCCGAGGATGGCGTACTGACGCAGCGCCGTGGCGCCGGCCTGGTGCTGACCGGCGGCAACGTCTATTCGCACGCGCCGGTGGTGATCGGCAAGGGCAGCGCCGTCACGGTCGATCCGGGCCAGGCCATTACCGTGCAGGGCAATGGCCAGATCACGGTCGATGGCACGCTGAACGCGTGGGGCGGCAGGATCGCCATCCTCGAAACCCCGCTGGGGCAGGGCGCTGCCGATACGCCGAGCGGCAAGGCCGATGCCAAGTCGATCTGGATCGGCAGCGATGCGGTACTCGATGCCGCGGGGCGCGCCGTGACGGCGTTTGACGGCCAGGGCCGGCGCCATGGCGTGGCGGCGAGTGGCGGCACAATCGAGATCGGCGCGCCCTATCAGGCGGGCGCGCGCGAGGTGGATGCGGCGGACGCGTTCGTGGTGGTGCGCCCCGGTGCGCGCATCGACGCCTCCGGTGCGTCGGCGGATATCGATGTGCCGGGTCAGGGGCGCGTCACGCTGCCGGGCCATGGCGGCGTTATCGCGCTCAGTTCGATGCGCGGCGTGTTTATCGATGGCGACCTGCGCGCGATGGGCGCCGGGGCCGGTGCGGCGGGCGGTACGCTGGCCGTTGCGCTGGAGACGCCGGTGTACCTGGGCGTGGACCGCAATACGTACAAGGGTGCGAACATCGAGGATGCCGTGCGCGTGCCGCGCGAGCTGATCCTGGCACGGTTGCAGGGCGACAGCCTGCTGCCCGGCGACCTGGTGGCCGGCGCGCGTGCCGATGCGCTGGCCTATGGCCGGGGCCGCATCGGCGTGGATCGCATCCACGCCGGCGGTTTCGGCAATGTGGCATTGCTGGCCAACGGCATGATCAGCTTCGAAGGCCCGGTCGACCTGAGCGTGGAGCAGAGCCTGCGCCTGGTGGCCAGCTCGATCGGCCTGGCGGCCAATGCCGATCCGGCCACGCGCGTGACGCTGGCGGCGCCCTACGTGCAGCTTGCCGGCACCACGCGCCGGCAGGTCGACAACACCATCATGCCCAATGCCGTGGTTGGCTCGCGCAACGCCAGCGGCGTGGGTGGCACGCTGGGCGTGCCGCTGGTGGCCGACGGCACGAGCCTTGTCGTGGACGCGGGCTTCCTCGACCTGACGGGCGCGATGCTGGTCGGCACACGCGGCGAGATCGTCGTCAACAACGGCGATCCGCTCAAGGTCGAGCGCAATGCGTTCGACAACATCACGCTGCGCAGCCGCGCCGACCTGCGGATGTCCGGCGCCGCGGAGCTGTATGTGCCGGGCAACCTGACGCTCGCCGCTTCGCAGATCTATCCCGCGTCGAACGACAGCGGCAAGGTCGTGGTCGGGGTGACGAGTTATATCGACGAGTGGGGCAACCTGTCGCGCCGTACGGACCTCACCCGCAGCCTGAATATCGAGCGTACGACCGACGCGGAACCTGCCCAACCGTATTCGGTCTTCGGCACGATCAGCCTGGCGGGCCCCACCGTCAATCAGAGCGGCGTGGTGCGTGCGCCGCTGGGCCGGGTCAGCTTCGGTTCCAGCGAATACGGCGGGGAGACCGGCACCATCAACCTGCTGCCCGGCAGCGTGACGTCGGTCAGTGCGAAGGGCCTGGCCATGCCGTATGGCGGCACGCTCGACGGGCTGAGCTATCTGTACAACGGCAAGGACGTGGCCTATGACCTCGTGGGCACGGGTCCGACCATCACGCTGACTGGCCATGCGGTGGACGTGCGCGACGGCGCGGTGCTGGACATGAGCGGTGGCGGCAGCCTCACGGGCGCGGCCTTCCTGGGCGGGCGCGGCGGTTCCACCGACGCCCGCATGTATCCGCTGATCCAGGTGGGCTCCAACGGCGGCTTCAAGCTGCCGGGGCTGTCCACCAATCCCGTCTATGCCATCGTCCCCGGCGCGCAGGCCGGCTATGCGCCGATCATCGCGGAGAAGGGTGCCGGCGATCCGGCCATCGGCCGCCAGATCACCATCGGCGCGGGCGTGCCGGGCCTGCCGCCGGGCACCTACACGCTGCTGCCGTCCACGTACGCGTTGCTGCCGGGCGCGTTTCGCGTCGAGCTCAACGGTGCGGCCAGTCCGGCGCTGGCGTCGCTGGCGTCGCCGTCGGCGCAAGGCGCGCTGGCTATGCGCAATGGTTCGCATGCCGCCAGCGTGCGTCTGAGCACGATCGATACCGGCATCCGCGATGCCCTGCCGACGCAGGCCATCATCACCTCGGCCGACACGCTGCGCCGCTATTCGCAGTACAACGAAACCAGCTATGCGGACTTCGCCGTGGCGGCAGCGGAACGCGGCGGCGTGCCGCGTTCGCTGATCGAGCGCGATGCCAAGACGCTGGCGCTGTACTTTATCGGCGCGAACGCCAAGGGTGCGATCGGCGACCTGCCGGCGCTGAAGTTCGACGGCACCACGCGGTACGACACGCCGGCAGGCGGGCTGGGCGGCAGTGCGCTGGTGCTGGCCGGCGGCGGCTCTTATGAAATCATGGGGCCGGGCGCCGAACCCACGCCGTGGGGCGCCTCGAGCCGCATCCCGGTGTCGCTGTATGCGGACGACCTGAACGCCATCGGCGCTGCGCGCCTTGGCATCGGGGCCTTGCCGCAGGTCATCGGCAACAACAGCGGCAGCCAGCGCAACAATGTGCTGGGTTTCCTCGCCAACAACGCCTACGACATCGTGCTGCGCAGCGGCGCTGTACTCAAGGCGCCCGAGGTGTTCCTGGTCACCAACGACAGGAACGGCGGAATCGTTGTCGAACAGGGCGCCGGCATCAATACGCTGGGCCGGGGCAAGGTGGCGTGGGACTCGACCCACGGCTACGTCTACGATCCGGGCGAACGTTCGGTACTGGCGGTGTCCAACGGCTGGATCGACATGCTGGCGCCGTCGGCCAGCGGCAGCTTCGCGCCGGGCAAGATCGACATCGGCGCATGCCCGGCCGGCGTGGTCTGCAAAGGCGCGGCGCAGCTCTATTCCGAAGGCACCATCGCCGCGGTCACGGACCAGGCGTTCGAGCTGCGCGATACGGCGCGCTACGGTACGCGCAACCTGTCGCTGTCCGTGGGTGCCATCAACGTGGGCAGCGACGCCGCGCTGGCGGCGGCCGCCACGCGTGGCGCGCTGCCGCCGGGCTTGCGGCTGTCGCAGGATGTGCTGAACCGCCTGCTGCAAGGCGATACCAGCACCGGCGCCCCGGCGCTGAAAAACCTGATCCTGACTGCGCGCGACGCGGTGAACTTCCACGACTCGATCACGCTGTCGACACTCGACCCGGTGACCCGCAAGTCTGCACTGGAGCGCCTGGTGCTGACCACGCCGGCCATCTATGGCGCCGGCGACGCCAATGCCGAAGCGCGCATCGAGACCGATGTGCTGGTGTGGAACGGCGCCCGCAACGCGCCGGGCCAGGTGGCCACCGGCGGCGCTGGCACCGGCTCGGGCAAGCTGACCATCGATGCCCGCGAGATCGAGTTTGGCTTTGCCCCGTCGGTGCGCGTGGACAGCGTGCACGACTTCGAGCGGCTGGCGCTCGGCTTCAGCGAAGTGAACCTGAAGGCCAACGACCGCATCACCGCCAACAACAGCGGGACGCTCGCGGTCTATCAGTCGCGTGGCGCGTGGGACGACGCGACCAACGGCTACGCGTACACGGGCGGCAACCTGCGCATCGACACGCCGCTGCTGACCGGCCACGCCGGTTCGGTGAACCGGCTGCGCGCGGGTGGCGACATCGTCGTCAGCGCGCCACAGGGTGCTGCGGCGCCGGCGCTGTCCAATGAGGCGCTGGTGGCGGCGCTCGGCGCGGAACTGAAGCTGGAAGGCCGCAGCGTCACGCTGGATAGCGCCGTGGCGCTGCCGAGCGGCAAGCTGTCGGTGACCGCGCAGGGCGACCTCGTGCTCGGTGACCGTGCACAACTGGATCTGGCCGGACGCAAGCTCGACTTCTACGACGTCAGCAAATACAGTTGGGGCGGCGATGTGATGCTGGAGAGCCAGCGCGGCAATATCAGCCAGGCGGCCGGCTCGCGCATCGACGTCTCCGCGCTGGAAAACCGCGCGGGCAGGTTCACGGCCATCGCGCTGGGCGAAGGTGCGGGCACGATCGACCTGCAGGGCAAATTCGTCGGCGGCAGCACGGGCAGTTACGATGCAGGTGGCACATGGGTGCCGTTCGCGGCAGGTGGCGCCGATATTCGCGGCCAGCGTATTGCCGGTTTCACGGGCCTGAACCAGCGCCTGAACGACGGCAACATGACCGGCAGCCGCAGCTTCCAGGTCAAGCAGGGCGACCTGACCGTGGGCGACGAACTGAAGGCGCGCGAGATCAACGTCTCGGTCGATGGTGGTCGCCTCTTGGTCAACGGCACGGTCGATGCCAGCGGCGAACAGGTGGGCAGCATTCGTCTGGCCGCGCGCGATGGCGTGACCATCGGCAGCAGTGCCGTGCTCGATGCGCATGGCCGCATGCTGCGCAAGGACAGCTACGGCCAGGTCATCGAGGCGCCGAACCGCGCCATCATCGAGATCGACAGCCGCAACGGCACGCTGTTGCTGGCCGATGGCGCGCGCATGGACGTACGGGCCGGCACCGATGGCACGCCGCTGGCGCTGGGCACGGTGGAACTGAGCGCCCGCCGTATTGGCGGCGCGCGCGGCAGCGATGTCGATATCGACGCCTCGGGCAATGTGCGGATCGATGGCGCGCGCAGCGTCACGGTCAACGCCTTCCAGCGCTACGACAACGCGCCGCTGGTGAAGGATGGCACCCCCGATGGCCGCGACTACCAGTCGATCACGCAGGGCTACCTGAACGACCTGCACGACGACAGCGTGGCGTTCATGGGCCACGCGCTGGCCAATGGCGACCTGATGACGCGCAAGCTGGCTGGCCTGCGCCAGTACGCCGACGCGTTCCATCTGCGCCCCGGCGTGGAAATCGCCAGCGCCACCCCGGGCGGCGATCTCCATATCGATGGCGATATCGACCTGTCCGGCTATCGCTACACGAGCGTCAACCCGCATTCGCGGATGACGGGCGTGTACGGCTCGGGCGAGGCGGGCGCGCTGGTGCTGCGCGCGGGCGGCAACCTCAAGATCTTCGGCAGCCTGACCGACGGCTTCGACGGCTCGGTGCTGAAGGCCACGCCGGACGACCAGGGCTGGATCCTGGTCAAGGGCCGCATTCCATGGGGCGGCGACATCATCGTGCCGACCGACGGCACCGTGACGCTGGCCGACGGCACGTTCTTCCAGTCCGGCCACACGCTGAACTATGCGCTGCCGATGCAGGCCATGACGCTGCGCGCCGGCACCCAGCTGGCCACGCGGGCCACGCTGACCGCCGATCTGGTGCTGCCGGCCGGCACGGTGCTCGGTGGCGCTGTACGCGACAGCAACGGCAACGTGATCCACGCCGCCGGCACGGTACTGTCGCAGGCGCTGACGCTGGCCAGCGGCATGCAGCTCGATGCCGGCAACCGGGTGCCCACCGCCGCCCGCGTGGCGGCCATGCTGTGGCCGGCCAATGTGCCGCTGCCGTTCCCCGATGGCGCGATCAAGGATATCGGCGACACCTTCGCCGCGGTCAACGGCGTGCAGCTTGCCGGCGCGCTGACGCTGCGCAAGGGCGCCATGATCCCGAGCGAAACCGTGGTGAAGCTGCCCGGCGACGTGGAGAGCGTGCAGATGCGTGCAGCCGATGCCGATGGCAACCAGGGCCGCAACTGGGCGCTGGCGCCAATGCTGGCACCGGGATCGCAATCTTGGTCGATCCGGCTGGTGGCGGGTGCGGACCTGGAAGCCGCCGATACGCGTGCGCTGCTGCCGCGCAGTGCCAACGGCCACGTGCTGCTGGCCGACACGCACTATGGCCTGGCCCCGGATACCGTGCTGAAGCCGGGTACCGGCCTGCCAGCCCAGCTCGTCTGGACGGAGGCGGGCGCCGCGATGCTCGGTTACGAGCCCGGCACGCTGCTCGATCTGAGTGTCTGGGGCGGGGAAGCCGCTGCGCTGGACATGAACAACTGGGGCCTGGGCGAACTGGTAAAGAAGATCGCCGACGGCACGCCACCCGAATACGAGGACAGGAATACCCCGGCACGCCAGCAATTGTTCAGCGTGCTGCGTACCGGCACGGGCGACCTCGACGTGCTGTCGGCCGGCAATTTCACGATGTCGTCGCCGTTTGGCGTCTATACGGCGGGCACGCAGTCGATCGGTGTCGATGCCGCGTACAACCAGGCCCGCTCGGTCGGGACCAACGGCATCGGCACCACGGTGCTGGGTGCGAAGGGCGCCTTCCTCGAACCCTTTGTGAACGGCGGCACGCAAAGCCTTTACCGGGCCTGGTATCCGGAGCATGGTGGCAACGTGCTGGTGCGCGCGGGCGGCGACGTTCGGGGCGACACCATCGGCGGCGGTGGCGACTCGATCCGCAACGACGACGTACTGGGCGTGATGCGCGCCCACAACGACACGTCCGCCGTCGGCAACTGGATGTGGCGGCAGGGCACGGGCAGCGTCGCGCAGCCGGGCCAAGGCTTGCCGACCGCGTGGTGGGTCAACTTCGGCACCTATGTCCCCGTGGCTGCAGGGGGGAGTGCCAAGCACAGCGACACGCCGTTCCTGGTGGGCTTCACCGGCATCGGCACGCTCGGTGGCGGCAACCTGGTGTTCGAAGCCGGTGGCGACGTGGGCATGCTGGAGTCCCGCATGGGGAATGCGTCCGGCATCCTGTCGCGCAGCCAGGGCCTGAACCTGGCGGTGGCCAGCACGGGCCGTGTATCGGCCGATGGCAGCCAGCTCACCCTGACCGGCGGCGGCGACCTCGACATCCGCATTGGCGGGGGGCTGAACCCCGTGGCGGAAGTGCGTTCGCCGAGGGACACGCCGGACGGGGAGACGCCACAGACCCGCTACGACAATGCGCGGCTGAACCTGACCGGCGTCATGACGAACCTGCGCGGTGCCATGCGTGTGGCCACCGGCTCGCTGGGCGGCATCGAACTGCGCTATGACGTATCGGACGGCAAGGAATCGCGCGCGTACCAGCCGTATGTGTCGACCTCGGCCATCGCCGGCGGCGGGCCGGTGCTGGTGCCGGGCGACGCGGGCGTGCGCATCGATGCGCGCGGTGATGTGGCCGTGGGCGGCGTTGCCGACCCGGGCCGCGTGACGCAGGTGCATAACGGCACGCCATTCACGCTCGATGGCGCGTCCTATGCCGGTGAAGGCTGGAGCTGGTTCTCGCTGTGGACGCCGTCCACAGCCATCGACCTGCTCAGCGCCGGCGGCAACCTGACGCCGTCGATGGCGTGGATGGATTTCCGCGGCGGCAACCACAGCGCCACCGATGGCCGCTTCGTGATGCCATCGATCCTGCGCGCCGCCGCACCGAACGGCAGTCTCTACTACGGCGGATCAAGTTCCGGCACGAGGGATTCGACAACCCAGAAGCCGGTGCAATCGCCGGTGGGGCTGGTGATGGCGCCTTCCCCGGTCAGCCCGCACTTCGCGGTGACGGGCACCGGCGCGCTGGAGTTGCTGGCCGGCGACTCGATCTATGCCGGCGGCTATTCGGTCACGCAATCGGGTGCCGATCCGACGGCGCTGCCGAGTCCGTTCAACCCCGGCTTTGCCGGCGTGGTGGGCCAGGCATGGTTTGGCGGCTACACGGCCAACAATGTCAGCGTGAATGGGCTGGCGCCCAGCGTGCTGTTCGGGGCAGGCCTTGGCCCCAGCCAGGTCTTCCCGATGTTCAGCCTGACCGCGCCCACGGTTTCGGGCTATGCGAGGACCGGACAACCGCCCGCGCGCTTCTACGCCAACGAAGGCGATATCGTGGGCCTGCGTACCGGTGCGATCTTGAGTCGCGGCACAATCACCTCTGCGGGCGGCATCCTGCCGACGTGGTACGAAGGTGGCGGCCCCGTGGCCATCCGGGCAGGACGCGACATCGTCAACGCAGGCACGGAACTCGGCTCAACCGAGCTGGTTCCCGAGCAGGCACTCGGCTGGTTCGGTCAGTTCTACAGCAGCCAGCCCAATTCGCCGCTGCGCCCCATGCGGTACAGCGCCGGCACCGTGCGCGGCAACCTGATCGTGCACAACAACGCCGACGACGTCTCCGTGATCTCGGCAGGCCGCGACATCCTGGGCAGCACGTTCTACGTGGCAGGCCCGGGCCTGCTGGAAATCACGGCAGGACGCGACCTCTACCTGGCCGACAAGGGCGAACTCAAGAGCCTCGGCCCGGTGGTCAATGTGCAGGCGGGCGACCGCTCCAGCGGCGCCAGCATCGCGGTGGCCGCAGGCGTGGGGGCGCGCGGGCTCGACGGGCTGGGCTTCCAGGCGTTTGCCGCGCGCTACCTCGATCCGGCCAACCAGGCAGATCCGGGCCGCGCGCTGGCCAGCCAGCCAGGCAAGGCCGTGACGATCTATGGCGGCAGCCTGACCTTGAGCGACTGGCTGCGCATGGAATTCGGCTACCACGGCGACGAGGCCGGCGCACCGGCATTCCTGGCCGCGCGCCAGGCCGATATCGATCGCGCACGGCAGCAGACGCAGGCCACGGGTACCAACATGGCCAACCGCGACCTGCAACGCGAGTACGGGCTGGCCAGCCAGCTTTATCTGGTGAACTGGCTGACCGACCGATTCGGCGGCCGCAACGGGCTGGGCCTGCATTTCGATGCCGCCACGACCGATGCGCGTGCGTTCTTTGCCGCCTTGCCGCCCGAGCAGCAGCGGGCGTATCTGCGCAACGTCTACTACGCCGAACTCAAGGCGTCGGGGCGCGAGTACAACGACACCAATGGCCCGCGCGCCGGCAGCTACCTGCGCGGCCGCGAGGCGATTGCCACGCTGTTGCCGGCGCGGGATGGCCAAGGTGGGCAGGGCGGCCAGCCGGACTACGACGGCGACCTGACCATGTTCAGCAGCGCGAAGTACTATCGCTACCTGCCCGGCAGCTCCGAGCCGGCGGTCACCACCAGGCCCGCGGCCGGCGTGACCTATGTGAGCCGGCCCCAGTGGGTGGCGCTCGGCAATCCTGCGGGCGTGCACTACTACGACGTGCTCGACTCGGGCATCCACACCGACTTCGGCGGCGACATCAGCATCCTCACGCCGGGAGGCCGCACGCTGGTGGGGGTGGATGGCGGGTTTGTGCCGGGCGATGGCTCGGGCGTGCTCACGCAGGGTTCGGGCGAGATCCAGATGTATGCGCGGGACAGCATCCTGCTGGGCCAGAGTCGTATCTTCACCACGTTCGGGGGCAATATCCTGGGCTGGTCGGCGCAGGGCGACATCAACGCGGGCCGCGGTTCGAAGTCCACCGTGGTCTACACGTCGCAGCGTCGCATCTACGACGACTATGGCCGCGTGACGCTGTCTCCGACCACGCCGAACACCGGCGCCGGTATCGCTACGCTGAACCCGATCGCCGAGGTGCCGCCCGGCGACATCGACCTGATCGCGCCGCTGGGCACCATCGACGCGGGCGAAGCGGGCATCCGCGTCTCGGGCAACGTCAACCTGGCCGCCTTGCGCGTGGTGAACGCCGAGAACATCCAGGTGCAGGGCAAGGCCACCGGCATCCCCGTGGTGGCCGCTGTCAACGTGGGCGCGCTGACCAACGCCAGCGCCGCGGCTTCGCAGGCTGCGAGCGCGGCGCAGGAGGCGGTGCAGCGCGAGCGGTCGGCCGCGCGTCAGGCCATGCCATCGGTATTCACGGTGCGCGTGCTGTCCACCGGCAACGAGCCTGCGGAGGGGACTGCCCGGCCCAGGGAAGGCGCCAGCCTGCAGTCACCGGCCTACGACTACAAGGCTGCCGTGCAGGTACTTGGGCAGATGAATCTCGATGAGGCGGCGCTCAGCCAGCTGACACCGACGGAACGAAGGAGCCTGCGACAGCCCTGAGGGAAACGCTCCCACCTTTCCCACGGCGTGGAATTTTAGAGCGCTCGTGACCGGTGCTTCCGAGTTGGGCCCGTCCTGTCGGGCCCAACGGCTGATTGAACGATTAAAGCGCAGAGGCAGGCTGCAAGCTACAGAACGCTACACTAGCTTCAAGTGCAACACCTTGAATCAAGTAAGGTGTTGCGATGACGAAGTACAAGCATCTGAGCGCAGAGGAACGCGCGGTCATCATGATCGAGCATCGGAAAGGCAGCGGCACAAGAGTGATCGCACGACTGCTTGGGCGAAGTGCCTCGACTGTTTCGCGTGAACTGGCGCGCAACCGCGATACGGCTGTACCGCACTATGATGCGACGCGTGCGGCGTCGGCGTACCGTGTTCGTCGTCGAGGTTGCGGGCGTCGCCGCAAGCTGCTTGCCGGCAACGCGCTGTATCAGCATGTGCATGACCGGTTGGTCTACTGGCGCTGGTCGCCGCAGCAGATTGCTGCCAGACTTCGCTGTATGTATCCCGACGATCCCGACCAACGCGTCAGCCACGAAACGATTTACGCCGCGATATACGCCCATCCGCGAGGTGGACTCAAGCAGGCGATGATCGAAGCATTGCGCCAGGAAAAGCCCGTGCGTGGACGCCGACGCACCACGCTTGCTGGCGGCGGATTCGTGCCCGAGGCCCTGCGCATCGTTCACCGGCCCGAGGAGATTGAACTGCGGCAGTTGCCGGGGCATTGGGAAGGCGACCTCATCAAGGGCGCGTTCAATCGTTCCGCCGTGGGCACGCTGGTTGAGCGCAAGACGCGCTTCGTGGTGCTGTGCCGTATGGACGGCTGCACGGCCCAGGACGCCCTGGAGGGCTTCACGCGCCAAATGAAGAAGCTGCCGGCCTTTCTGCGCGAGAGCTTGACCTACGATCGCGGAACGGAAATGACCTGCCATGTCGAACTCTCCAGGCGGCTGAGTTTAGATATCTGGTTTGCTGATCCGCATGCGCCTTGGCAGCGCGGCAGCAACGAGAACACCAACGGTTTGCTGCGCCAGTTTCTGCCCAAAGGCATCGACCTATCGGCAGTCACACAGACCCAGCTCAACGACATTGCCAAATTGCTCAACGGCCGGCCTCGTCAGACGCTTGGCTGGGATACACCCGAGGAAGCGATGGCCAAGGAATTGGAAATCGCTGGATTTGCTAAACGTTGCACTTGACTCTTGAGACCGCCCCCCTTCGCATTTGACTGCCTCCTCGTACGAAGTACGCACAACATGTGGGAGCAGAAAGCCTATATGACGGTCATGTGACGGATATAGCCGATAGTAAAAGTCGTTCTCGAATCCATCGCCTACGTCTTCACGGAGAAATATCGCTGGCTTATTGCAAACATCACACTTTGCGAACGTATGTTATTCAGAAGGGCCTTCTTCGGGAAGAATATTCACTTGCAATGGATGGAAGTTGGTATGCTTTTCACAGTGGTCACAATAGTAGATCAAGGATCCTCCTGATTAATCCAACAATGAATATATGCCTTGGTCGTCCGAATTAATATTATTCACAAACTGATGCTGATGCCGCTAGGTCAGCGGACGACCGTTGTTTGGTCGGGCTCCGGCGCTGGCAAGCCAGCGGCGTGCCGCTGGCGCAAGGGATAGTTTCCGTTGGTCAGAAGGAAATGCGGATCTAAGCGCCCATAGCCGGCGCGGGAGCGAGAAGCGCAGAGAGCGCCAACGCTGGAGAGGAAAATGGCGAAGCCATCGCCAATGTTGCGTTGATTGAACCGAAACTTAGACCACTAGTCCACGATTCGCCAATCCCGCCGTAAGTTGCTCTTTGAATGGCTGCATGCGCATGTAGGCGCGCTTGGAAAGATCAAGCTGATAATCGAGAGACTTGCGAATTTCGGCGTGAATGTGAATCGCGTTGCGTGCCTCGTAGAATTCAATCAACTCATCTTTTAGCCATGGATCTATCAGGCCAAGTGTTTCCGCACACTCTGCCTTTTTATCGAAGCGGACTTTCGACTCGTCTGTTCGACCTATGGCGTCGTACGTCGGGATAATCTTCTTTCCGTCGTGCTCGAGATGCTTCTCAAGGATTGTCATACTTGCGGGAGGTATTGATATTCGCTTCTTCGTCGGGAACTCAGTAAGACCGATCACTGAAGGTTCTGTTGAAAGAACATCGAACAGGATGTGATGGATTACTGCTTCATAGATCGACGCGTAAGACAAAACTTGATTCCTGATTTGTGCTCGCAAAAGCCAATCATTTGCTTCCAAACCTTCTAAGAGCTTATAAATATATCTCGTTGAGATGAACTCTTCACCGAGCCGCTTGGCTAAGTTAGCTTCACCAATGAAGTCAAAGTAGGATATATGCCAAGCCTCATCGGCGATATGCGCGCCAATGTATTGGGAAATTTGGTCTTTTACGGTTTTTTCAAATGCCATGACATTTAAAATTGGTCTGACGTATTAAGTCAACTGACTTGCGTTGATTTATGCACAAGGCGCTACGAAAAGATTGGCCCGGCGTCATGCGTTTGCAGATAAACGAGTAAGATCGATGCAGAGTTTATTCAACTCTTGCGTGAGCAGCGTCAGGCTATATCACTGAAACCCGTACACAGCGTTAATCTGCCGGAGCCTGCGTCAGTATACCAAAGGCGGCGAACAATATTTCGCATGGGTATCTGTGCAGGGACAAATTGTTTCGGTCAGTGACCGCTTTCGAGTAACTGTTCGAAAGGCCGCTAATGGCCGGCCTCAGCCGTCTGCTGCGTTTGTCCACCCTGCGCCCACCCTTCGCCCCGCCACGTAAGGGCCTATTCTTTTCCCTGCCGGGCATCCATAAAAATGGAGCCTCGCGGGCTCCATTCGTTCAGCAGGCTGGTACGCCTTACAGGGCGGCGTCCTTCAGTTTCTTCAGTGGGCGGACCTTCACCTTGACGGTGGCGGGCTTTGCTGCGAACCACTGATCCTCGCCGGTGAACGGGTTCTTGCCAAAACGCTTCTTCGTGGCAGGCACCTGAGTGGCCACGACCTTGAGCAGGCCTGGGAGCGTGAATTCGCCCGCGCCCTTCTTGTGCACGGCGCTCAGGACCGTGTTTTCCAGGTGGGCCAGCACGGTCTTGACGGTCTTGGCGTCCAGCTCGGTCTGGGCGACCAGGTGGGCCAGCAAGCTCGCCTTGGTGAAGGTTTCCTTCAGCGGCTTTGCCACCGGTGCAGCCGCTGTGGTTTTCTTCGCCGGTGCGGCCGCCGCCTTCTTGGTGGGCGCTGCTGCCTTCGTGGCGGCAGGTTTGGCCGGGGTCTTTACGACAGCTTTTGCTTTGGTTGCCATGGATTCTTTCGTGGTTGCTCGTTGATATGTTGCCGTAGAGGCGTCCGCGAGAATAGCAAATTCCATGCGGTGTGTGCGAGTGCGTGAAACCAACGATTACAACTGCGCGCCGATGGTAGCCCTGATCCGGTCACAGGTTCGCGTGCTGGCCAGCCCAAGCAGCTTGCTGACTTCATTGCGGTCGCGCCCGGCAAGTAGCCGCCGGCGGCAGTAGGTGTTGCGCAGCACCCGCGGGCTCATGTCTTGCGCTTCGAAGTCGATCGCGACGAGCGCCGCTCGCACGATCTTGCCAAGACTCATATCCGTGATCGGCTCGCCGCTGGCCCGGAGTGAGAACACGAGGTCGCCAAGGACCGGAAGGGTCTGCCGGCGAATGCACCACTTGGTCAGGATCGGCACCGCGAATGCGGCGAGAGGGATCGTGCGGGTATCACGCGCGCCGTGGGCTGGCACGCGCAGGTAGGGCGGGGCAACATCGGGCTGCAGGTCCTCCCGGCGGGCCGTGCGGCCTTCCAATGCCGTGACGCCGGTGCCGAGGAAGAGTGCCACGATGGCGCGGTTGCGCAAGGCCGCCAGGTCATCCCCGGCGTGGGGCTGCACCCACGCCTGCAGGCGGGCGTCCGCCTCCTCTGGCAAGTAGATGGGGTCCGGCTCGGCCTTCGGCCAATGACCGTCGCGGACCAATTGGCGGGCTGGATTGCTCTTGCGCACACCGATGGCAACCAGGTGGCGACACAAGCGGTCCAGCAGTTTCAAGTAGCGCATGCGCGTGGCGGGACTGTAGCCGCGCGGGTCGGGCGCTTGCCAGAAGGTATCGATATGGTCTGGGCCGAACGTGGCCACGGTGGTGTCGACGTCGAGCAGATGGCGCCGAAAATGCTCGAACATGGCCTGATGCTGGATGATCGAGCGGGCCGCGAAAGGGCGCCGGTCCGCGCCCGACGCCTCGCGGCGCTGCCAATCGGCGTAGGCGAGGGTGGGATTGGTGAGCCAGAGGCTGTCGACGGGTGTCATGACCGCATTTATATACTGAGTGCGCCGGGAGACCGGCAAGGAGTTGGTGGTGCAAGTCCACTACGATGAAGGAATAGCGAGCCACATCGGCCCCGAGCCGTGCGCAGGCCACCGCGAGGTGGTAGGCGAAGCGTCGGTAGGGGAGCGTATGGGCC